>NZ_JBEZDY010000026.1:22329-133187 GCF_040648555.1 Actinoplanes sp. NPDC049118 | reverse complement strand
TGTCCACCTCGTCCGGCGTCAACTCGAGCAGATAGCCCGGCCCGCAGGTCCGGATCGCCTCCGGATGCCCGGCACCGGCGAAAACCTTACGCAGCCTCCAGACCCGGCTCTGGATCTGCCCCCGCGCCGTCGAGGGTGGACTCTCGCCCCAGAGGGCCTCGACCAGCTGGTCCACGGACGTCATGCTGTTGACGTTCAACGCGAGCATGGCGAGAACGGTCTGTTGCCTAGGCCCGCCGACGGGCAACGAGCGTCCTTCGGCGAGAAGTTCCAGGTTCCCCAGGAGCCGGACCAGCATCTCGCCCTTCCACCCGCTCCCGCCTCGACCGCTCCCATGTGGACCCGAGACCGGGCGCCGTCGCTCCGCCGCCCAGCCGCAGCGACGGTAACACTCCAAAGCACGCCGATATGCTGCATAACACATCAACGTCGGTCCTCGACCGTCCGGGGCACGGTGTTGGCCCGGCCTCCGGCCGGGCCAACACCGTTCTCACACCCGGGACAGGGCCCGGTCGCTCACCACGCACTGCATGCCGAACTGCCGCGCCCGGCGCATCGCGAAGTCCGTCAGCCCCGGTGTGTCCGCATAGTCCAGCGCGTACAGGTCCAGCTCGAGCTGGAGGAGCTGCTCCGCGATCTGCGCGTGGAACTCCAGCACGTCCGCCGGCCACGGCGCGTAGCCCTCCTCCGTCCAGCGGGCCGAGAACGACTCGAACACCACGCCGTCGACCAGTTCGGCCAGCCGGGGCAGCATGCCGAAGCCCCGGTTCGCCAGCAGGTAGCCCGGCTTGGCCTCGGTGCGGATCGCCGCGACCAGCGTCAGCAGGTGGGGTATGTCCTCCGGCCAGGTCAGTTCGACGTTGAGGGTGTCCATGAACAGCCCGGCGAAGCCGGCCGCCATCGCGCCCCGGGCCTGGCCTACCACGTGCTCCACCCACAGCGGATGGCCGACCTCGACGAACGCGCCGCCCCAGTCCGGGTTGCGCTCCTTGCGCTGCCACGGCGCGGGCGGCCCCTGGTCCTCCGAGAGCGACAGGTAGCCGAGGGTCTGCACGCCCTTGTCGGCCAGCAGGGCCAGCTCCTGCGGGCGGTAGAAGTCCGGCTGCAGAACCACCCGCGGGTACGTCGCCAGCTCCTCCAGGTGCCCGTCGCCGTAGTAGAAACAGATCGGTGGTCGGGTCATGACGGCCATCCGTTCTCGCGGTACCAGGCGTACGTGGTCCGCACGCCCTCCTCCAGCGGCACGGCCGGCTCGTAGCCGGTGAGTTCGCGCAGCCTGGACAGGTCCGGGCAGCGGCGCGGTACCGAGCCCGCCGGCGCGGCCAGGGGTTCGACGGCCGGGCTCACGCCGGCCAGCCGCAGCACCAGCTTGGCGAGGTCGCCGATGTTCGTCTCGTCCCTGTCGTTGCCGATGTGCACGATCTGCCCGGCGGCACCCGGCGCCGCCATCAGCCGCAGCATCGCCTCGACCGCGTCGTCGACGTGGCAGAACGCCCGGAACTGGTCCGCGCCCGGCACCTTGAACGGGTCGTCGCCGCGCAGCGCCCGCAGGGACATCTCCGGGATGACGTGGTCGGCGCCCATCCGCGGGCCGTACACGTTGTGGAAGCGGCCGACCACCGCGTCGAAGCCCTTCGCGCGGGCGGTGTGCAGGAACGCCGCCTCGCCGAGCAGCTTGCTGACGGCGTACGCGAATCGCGGCGCGGTGATGTCGGAGATCATCACCGGGATGTCCTCGGGGGTCGGCACGGCAACGACGCCGGCCTCGACGCCGCCGGCGTAGACCTCGCTGGTCGAGGCGAAGAAGACCCGCTCGCCGGGCGCCACCCAGTCGAGCAGGTGCATCGCGGCGAGGGTGTTGACCCGGACGACCCGGGCCGGGTCGGCCTCCACGTTGCGGACGCCGACGACGGCCGCGAGCAGGTAGATCTGGTCCCAGCCGTGCGGCAGCGCGGCGAAGGTCGCGGGATCGGTCAGATCACCGGAGATCACGTGTACGGCGGGAGCGGCGCGCAGGGCGGACAGGTCGCGGTCGTCGCGGCCGCGGGAGAAGTCGTCCACGATGGTGACGTCGTGGCCCTCGGCGACCAGCCGGCGGGCCAGGTGCAGGCCGATGAAGCCGGCCCCGCCGAGCAGCAGCGCCCTCATGACGCCGCCTCGGCTTCGAAGCGGGGCAGGTAGCCGAGGCCCGCGTAGCGGATGCCGGCCGCGGTGACCGCGGCGGCGTCCAGCACCCGCCACGAGTCGTAGATGAAGGCGGGCCGGGACTCGCCGAGGATGTCCGGTACGCGGATCGCCCGGTAGTCGGGGTGGTCGTTGATGACCAGCACCGCGTCGGCGTCGGAGAAGGCCTTGTCGAGGCTGACCGGGTCGCCGCCGTACTGCCGGATGACGTCGTCGGTGACCATCGGGTCGTGGCCGATGACGGTGATGCCCGCCGCCGAGAAGGCCGGCATCATGCTGGCGATCGGCGTTCCGCGCATGTCGTCGGTGGGCGGCCACCCCTTGTACGCCCAGCCGAGCACCGCCAGCCGCGCACCGCGGGTCTCGCCGCGGGCCTCCGCCAGCATCCGCACGACGGTCTCGGCGACGTGCACCGGCATGAACTCGTTGAGCTCGCGGGCCCGGCCGACCAGGAACGGCTCCCGCTCCTGCGCGCTGTCGATCATTATGTAGGGGTCCTTGGAGAGGCACCCGCCGCCGACGTAGCCGGGCCTGGACAGGTCGGGCCGCGGGTAGTCCGCGTTCGCCGCCCGGATCACCTCGAGCGGGTCCAGCCCGTGCCGCTCGGCGATCAGCGCGATCTCGTTGCCGAACGAGTAGATCAGGTCGGTGTGGCAGTTGTTGGAGAGCTTGACCAGCTCGGCGGTCTCCAGGTCGGAGACCTCCACGATGGTCCGCGCCAGGCCGCCGAAGAACTCAACCCCGGCGCGCAGGCTGGCCTCGTCCAGCCCGCCGATCACCTGCGGCAGCTCGACCAGCTCGCGCAGCGCCTGTCCCTGAATGGTCCGCTCGGGGGCCATCACCAGCTTGACGTCGTCGCCCCAGGCCGCGCGCAGCTCCGGCAGGACGACCCGCCGGCTCGTGCCGACCGGCACGGTGCTGCGGACCACGACGAGGGTGCCGGGCCGGCAGCGGGCCGCGACGCTGCGGGCAGCGGCGGCGAGGTTGGCCAGGTTGGGCCGGCGGGTGATGTCGTCCACGGGCGTCGACACGCTGATCACGGCCACCTCGACGGTGTCCGGCGGCAGTTCGGTGCCGACGTGGATGCGCGTGCCGATGTGCTCGGCGAAGACCTCCTCGACCCCGGGTTCGAAGATGTGCGACCGGCCGTGCGACAGCGTCTCCAGAACGCCCGGTGACACGTCGGAGCCGTGTACGACGAAGTCTCTGGTGGCCAGCGCGGCGGTGAGCGTGAGACCCACGTAGCCGAGACCGACCACCCCGATCGTCTTGGGCATGTTGCCTTTTCCCTTCCGTTGACATGGTGCAGGTCCCGCCGCTCAGGTGCAGGGCGGGGTGAGACGGTCCAGTTCCAGCACGGTGACCGTGCCGGCGAAGCGCTCGGTGCGGTACCGGCCGCAGGCCGAGCGGATGTCGGCGGGCCGGGTGGCGTAGTCGACGCTGAGCACGAACTTGCCCGCGTCGCGCAGGGCCCGGGTGTCGGCGAGGTTCTCCGCGCACCAGTCCCCCGTGCACGGCCGGTCGCCGGCGAGGAAGAACAGCTCCTCCATCGCGATGCCGTCGATCGCCGCGGTGTAGCCGGCGAAGCGGCGCAGCTCGGGCGAGTTCTGCGGAACGATGAGGAACCCCGGGCTGCGGGCCTTGGCGTACGCGCTGATCCGGGCGACGAGCGCGGCCATCGCGCTGCCGAGCGCCTGGCGGTCGCGGCCCTGCGCGTATCGCCGATCGATCTGTTCGTAGGCGAGCGGGGTGTCGAGGTAGACCCCGTCGAAGCCGGCTTTCAGGGCCTGGTCGACGCGGCCCCGGATCACCCGCTCCCACCAGCGCTCGTCCCAGTAGCGCACGAAGTGCTCGCCCGGCCAGTCGCTCCACTCGTTGGCGATCAGGTCGCCCGCGTCGCGCCGCAGCGCCGGGTACTCGGGGCGGAAGTCCTCGATGCTGCCGATCTCGAAGTACGCGAGGACCCGCTTGCCGGTGGCGCGGACCTTGCGGATCTCGTCGGCGCGGAAGTAGTCGGCGTGCGCGTCGCGGGCCAGGTCGACAACGGCGAGCTGGTACGGCCCGGCGGCGACCTGGTCGAGCCGGCCGCCGGGGTAGTCCTGCAGCTGGTATGCCCAGCTGGAGATCCGGCCCGGCGCCGGCGTACCGGCGGACCGCGAAGGCGGCGGTAGCGGACCGGCGGAGGATGCCGGGGCGGAGACCGGCGGTGCGGAGACCGGCGACGTGGACGCCCGCGGGGTCGCGGTGCCGGTGGCCGTCGGCGCGCGGCCGGTGCCGGCGCGCGTCATCAGGACCACGCCGACCGCCAGCGTCGCCACCGCGAGCAGGCCCGCGAGGACCATCCCGCGCCGCCGGTGCCTCATCCGGCCTCACCCGCCGCCCAGATGTCCTTGATGGAGGTGGCCAGGTCCCGGCCCGGCGCCCAGCCGAGTTCCGCGCGGGCCCGGCCGACGTCGGCCTGGATCCAGTCGACCGCGGCCGACCGCCGCGGCCCGGCACCCTGTTCACGGATGTCGCCGCGGTAGCCGGCCGCCTCGGCGAGCAGCCGCACCGCCTCGCGCGAGCGGACGGCGCGGCCGCTGCCGACATTGAAGACCCGGTGACTCAGCCGCGGCGGCCGGAGCACGGCCGGGACGATCTCCGCGAGGTCGCGGACGTCCACGAAGTCCCGGTACGCCGAGAGCGGGCCCATGGTGATCTCGTCCGCCCCGGTCGCCAGCGCGGCACGGATGCGTTCGGCGGCGCGGCCCAGCATGTTCTCCTGCGACATCCCCGGCCCGATCGGGTTGAACACCCGCAGCGAAACGGTGTCGGCCAGCCCGTTCTCGCCGGCGAGCTGGAACAGGCGGGTGCCGGCCAGGTGGCTGACCCCGTACGCGGCGACCGGGGTCGCCCGGTCCTCCTCGGTGACGGCGTGCCCGGCGGGGACGATCCCGTACTCCCCCGCGGAGCCGAGACGCACCAGCCGCACGCCGGGCCGGACCGCGGCCACCGCCTCGAGCAGCGTGGTCGCGACCAGGGTGTTGCCCCGGATCAGCTCCGAGTCGGTGCCGCCGAGGCGGCCGACGCAGCAGACGATCGCGGAGGGCGCGTGGTCGCCGATGAGCTGGACCAGCTCCCGGTGATCGCCGTCGATCAGGTCGTAGTCCCGCCGGCCGGGACAGATCACCGCACCCACCTGGGGATCCGCCTCCAGCGCCGCGCGCACGTGGCCCCCGATGAAACCAGAGGCCCCGAACAGAACGACCCGGCTCACACCGGTTCCCTGGAACGGCGGGGCAGCAGGATCGGCAGGAGGCTGGCGCAGGTGCGGTTGGCCTCGTCGTAGTCCTCGGGCCGGCCGATGTCGAGCCAGAAGCCGTCGAACGCGTAGGTGGCCGGGTGGTCGCCACGGTCCAGCAGGTCCAGCACCAGCTGGTCGAACCCGAACGGCAGGCCGGGCGGGTAGGGCGCGAGCGCCCGGCGGGACATGCCGTACACGCCCATGCTGACGGGGTAGCTCAGCACGGGCTTCTCGCGGAAACCGACGATGCGGCCCTCCTCGACGTCGAGGACGCCGAAGTCGATCCGGTGCTCCTGCGCGGCGGTGGCCACCGTCAGCGCGCCGCCGCCGAGCGTGTGCGCGGTGAGCAGGTCGGCGTAGTCGAGGTCGGTCAGGATGTCGCCGTTCATCACCAGGAAGTGGTCGGGCAGCGTGTTCTTGAGCCCGAACAGGGGCCCGATCGTCGACAGCGGCACGTTCTCCTCGACGTAGTCGATGCGCAGCCCCCAGCGGGCACCGTCGCCGACGAACGCACGGATCAGCGGGCCGAGGTGGTTGATCGCCAGGGTCACGGACTTGAAGCCGAACGACGCGAGCTGATCCAGCACGATCTGCAGAATCGAATGGTTGTCCCCGATCGGCATCAGCGGCTTGGGCAACGCCGTCGTGTACGGCCTCAGCCGGACGCCTTTGCCGCCGGCAAGGATCACTGCGTGCATCGCTGACCTGCCTCCCAAGTTCGAACTACCGGTAGCGCACGGCCTGGCCGAGAATCGGGGCCAGGCCGAGCACGAAGAGCGCCTGGAGCAGCAGCACGCTGCCCAGGTAGAGCGAGGTGTCCACCAGTGCTGGCCCGGACCGGCCCAGCAGCGGGGCGGAGCCGAGCAGGGCGCCGATTCCCACGTGGGCGACGATCGCGGCCAGCATCGACCAGCAGAGCCAGCCGAAGCGGTCGCGGCCGGCGAGCAGGAAGGCGAGCAGGTAGGCGCCGCCCAGCGCGACGTGCGCGGCGGTCATCACGATCCCGACGGCCGAGAGCAGGCCCAGGTGGTACAGCCCGGCGAGCATCGCCGCCGCCGGTATCGCGGGGGCCAGCAGGCAGATCGCCGTCTCGCGGGCCAGCAGCTGCCAGATCCCGCGGACGAACGCCCGGGGCCGCTCGACCCGGCGCATCAGCGCGGCCGCCTGCGGCCGGAACCGCTCGGCCCGCCACTCGATGACCCCCATGGTCAGGATCAGCGGCGCGGCGGCGATCGCCACGTCGAGGCTGCCCAGCAGGTACGGCGCCGCGGCGTGCAGCAGCAGCACCGCCGAGCACAGCCCGTACGCTCCGACACCGACCAGGGCCGGCACCTCCGGGCGCAGGGCGGCGCGCAGCGGGGGTTCCGCCATGGCCGCGGCGCGGGCGCGACGGACGGCGATCACCACCGCGAGCAGGAACGCGGCCACGACGCACCCGGCCGCCACCGCCGCCGACCAGGGCCGCAGCCCCGATCCGAGGATCAGATAGGCCACGCCGATCAGGAAGGCCGGCGTCATGACCAGCGCCAGCCACGGCTCGCGGCGGTAGAAGACCATGACCGTGCTGGTCAGCTGGTAGGCGACCTGGCAGGTGATCATCGCGACGAGCGCGACCCCGCCGCCGGTGAGCCAGACCAGCCCGGCGCCGGCCGCCGCGCCGGCGACCGGGACGGTCAGGGTGGCGACGATCAGGATCCGGCCGGCGGCGCGCGGCCGGCCGAGACCCAGCATCCGGTACGCCGCGTGCGAGGCGACGCCGGCGTAGACCCAGCCGAGGACGCCCGCGAAGACCAGGCCGAGCACCAGCGAGCGCCGCCCGACGATCGCCAGCACGGCCGGGAACGCGGTGCAGGGCAGCACGTACAGCGGGCCGTGGCTGATCAGCCGCAGGCTCTCGCGCCACGACCGGTTGCCGCGGACCCGCACGTCGCGCGGCCTCGGCAGGCGCGGGCCGAGGCGGCGGTACACCTCGGTGGACAGGGCGAAGACGTCCTGGTAGCCGTACTCGACGCGGGCGCCCCGGTCGGTGAGGCCGTCGGCCTCGAGGGCGGCGGCAACGTGCAGGGAGTCGACCGCCTGGCTCAGCGTCGGGCGTACCCGCTCCACCAGGTCGTCCAGGGGGTCGGTGGAGATCCTGGGCAGCAGGACGGTGTGCTCACCCGGCCCGGCGGCGTGGGTGGCGGCCGGGCCGGGCCGGTTGCCGTCCGGGTCCGTGCCGCTCCCGAGGCCGGTCTCCAGGCCGCTGTCCAGGCTCACCGCGCCTCACCGTCCAGCTGCAACTGCCACGCCGGGCCGCGCTGTTCGGGGACGGTGACCCGGCCCTGCGCCCGGCCGCGCAGGTGCCGCGGCGGCGTGGCGGGCCTGATCGGGGTGGCCAGCGACTCGTAGACATTGCGGTACATCTTCAGCGAGCGCCGCAGGGTGAAGTGCTCGAGCACCCGGGCCCGGGCCATGATGCCGAGCCGGTGGCGCAGCTCGTTGTCGCGCAGCAGCTTGATGCAGGCCTCGGCCACGGCGGCGTAGTCCCGGGGCGGCACGACGATGCCGGTGTCGCCGACGGCCTCGGCCACCCCGCCGACGTTGGTGCACACGGTCGGGCGCCCGCAGGCCATCGCCTCGACGACCGTGTACGGGAAGCCCTCGGAGATGCTGGTCAGCGCGACGATGCTGCCCGCGTGGTACGCGTCGACGGCGTTGCCGATTCGGCCCTCCAGCACGGCGGCGCCGGTGAGGCCGAGCTCCTCGATCAGCCGCTCGCAGCTCTCGTGGTAGATCCGGTTGACCGCCGGCGTGCCGCCGAAGATGCGCAGGCGCGCCTCGGGGATCTCGGCGCGGACCAGTGCGAACGCCCGGATCAGGGTGTGCAGGTCCTTGAGCGGGTCGACCCGGCCCATGTACGAGATCGTCGGCAGCGCCGGCTCGGAGGTGGCGGCCGGGAACTCCGCCGGCTCGACGCCGTTGTACATGGTCCACATGCGGTCCGGGTCGGCACCGTTGTGCAGCTGCCAGCGCCGGTTGTACATCGAGTGCGGCGCGAGCACGTCGGTGATCAGGTACGCGGCGCCGGCCAGCGACCGGAAGAAGCTGAGCACCAGCACCCGGACCGGGTGCGAAGCCTCGTCGTGCAGGTTGGCGATGTAGCGCTCGCGCAGGTAGATGCCGTGCTCGGACATGACCAACGGGGTGCCGTGCCTCCACTTCGAGGTCATGCCGACGAGCGTGGCGAGCCCGTTCATCGAGGCGTGCACGATGTCGGCCTTGACCGGGGCGGCGCTCAACGGCCGCAGCATGTGCTCGATGAGCCAGGCCGCCTCGACCGCGTCGGCGACCGTCGGCGCCGGCCCGATCTCGTCGACGCGCAGGTCCCGCCAGGCGTCGAGCATCATCGTCAGCGCCCGGTTGGACAGCAGCGCGGCGCTCAGGTCGCCGCCGTCGCTGGCGTACTCGAACATGCCCCGCAGGGCCAGCAGGAACATGCTGCGGCTGACCGCGCTCTGCTCGGAGCGGGTGGCCTCCATGGGCGTCACCAGGGCCCGGACGAAGACCTCGTAGGACTCGTTGAACGACGCGCCGGGCCGGTGGCCCGGCCCGCGCCGGAGTGCGCGGCCGGGCGGCCGCGCACCCCAGAGCGGGATCGAGTGGACCTTGTCGAGGTTGGTGGGGGCCGGGAAGACCGACCGCTCGGCGCCGTCGACGGTGAGCGCGACGACGTCCCAGCGGTAGTCGGGCATGCCCTTGATGAGCTGCTCGCACCAGATGCTGACACCACCCATCGCGTACGGGTAGGTGCCCTCCGACACCAGCGTGATCTTCACCGGGCCCCCTCTACCGGGTTGTGCTTGTCACAGGCGCGGGACTGCGGTGACCGTCACGGCGGTGTTGGCCGCCAGCGCGAGCGGGGTCGTGACATCGGTGCCGTAGGTGCTGGAGCCGGCGCCCTGCACGCCGCTGATCTGCACGGTGCCGGCGGCCGGCGAGGCGACCGTCACGTTGCCGGTCGACCGGTCGTACACGGGGTCGACGCCAGCGCCGAGCTGCGCGAAGTGCGCGGTCCGGACCGTCGTGTACGCCGCGAGCGACGGCCAGTCCAGGTTGATCAGCGGAACGGAGTAGAACCCTTCGTACTTGCTCATCACGGCGTCGATCCAGTCCGTCAGGAGCGTCCGGCCCGAGCCGTAGTCACGGGTGTTGGCGATGTGGAAGGTGTGCGAGTAGATCGCGCCCGACGACACGTGCCCGAGCGCGACACCGGCCTCGTAGTCGATGATCTGCTCGTAGGTCAGGTTCGCCGGCCAGTACGGGAACCTGCCGTTCGGGCCGTAGAAGGAGTTGTAGAAGGCGGTCTCCTCCTGCGGCGTGGTGCAGAAGTAGGCGATGTTGGTCGGCCAGTCCGGCACCACCGAGATGCTCGACTCCAGCGGATGCGCCTTGGCGGCGTTGAGATGCGCCGGCACGTGGCTGGCGAAGGACATGTTGCCGTGCAGGTACTGCACGCCGAGGTCCTTGGCGGCCCGCAGCAGCTCCGGGTTGGAGCCGGCCAGGCCGTGGTCGACCGGAGGACTGGTGTCGTCGTCCGGGTTCGGGTTGTAGACGCCGAGGCCCGAGTACTCCGGGGTCTTCAGCACGTTGTCGGGGGTGCTCAGGCCGATCGAGGCGCCGGCGACCCGGTTGCCGTTGATCTCGGCGTACGACGTGGCGTAGCTGGTGGAGTTCAGCTCGGGGTGGTTGAGGGTGTGGTTGAGCCACCGGAAGTTCGACTTGAGGCACTTGCTCGTCGCGGTCAGCTCGGTCGGCCCGCCGTTCGGGCTGCAGGCGCTGCCGGCGAACGGGTCGATGTCGGCGCCGTTGAACGCCAGGTTGAGCTTGAAGTCGGCGGCCTGCGGGTGTGCGGCACGCAGGGCGACCTGCTGGTTGTCGAGGTTGACCGCGTCGTGGCCGCTGACCTGCCAGCCGGGCGAGTACTCGACGTGGCCGTCCGGGTAGTAGTGGTCCGAGGTGTTGAACCAGTCGTCGACGTCGACGTTCAGGTGGTGCCGCTGCTCGCCGAGGAACATGCCCTTGGTCGCCCAGCGGACCATGCCGTACACGAGCAGGTCGGAGTGGAGCAGGTACTGGTTCGAGGTGAACGTCAGCGCGAGCCGCTCCCGGCCGTCCGTCGAGGTGGTGCGTACTCCGAGCACGTTGCCACCCTGCGTGATGGTCGCCTCGGCGCCGCAGCCCGGGGTGATCGCGGTGCGGTAGACGTACGACTGCACCAGCGGGATCTGGGCGGTGCTCTTCAGGTAGTCGAACACGCCCGCGCCGGTCGGGGTGAGCGAGAGGTTGATCGGGGTGCTGCCGACGCCGGTCTCACCGGCGGAGGTGAGGCAGTAGTTCTCGGGCCAGGTGCCGTAGCTGGTGTAGAGGGCGGCCTGGCGGACGCCGAAGTTGCGCTCGTAGGCCCAGAGGATGTTCCACTCCGCCGGGTCGAGGCCGGTGAGGTAGCTGCCGCCCGACTCGTAGACCTGCATGCTGTTGGTGAGCAGGATGGCGTTGTACCGGCCGACGCCGTCGGGACGCACGAGCGTGCTCGTGGTGATGGGGGTGGTCGCGTCGTACAGCACGTCGTAGGCGGCGCCCACGCGATCCAATGTGGTCTTCCAGGTGGCGACGCCGAAGTCGTTGGCGTCGGTGCCGATGACCAGGGCGCGCAGGGCGACCTGGTCGTTGAGCCCGGCCGCGGCCACTCCCGCGGCGCCGACCGCCTTCGACGGCTTGACGACCTTGACGCTGCCGGTGCGCTTGGGCAGCGGGCCGGGACGGGCCTCGGCGGGGCGCGCGACCTGTGCCAGGCCGGGGACGTTCGGGGGCTGCCCGGCGGGCTTCGCGAGCGCGCCGGTCGCCTGGGCGACGGCGGGGCTCGAGGCGCCGAGCATGACCGTCACGACGGCGGTCGCGACGAGGGTCAGGCGCGTCGTTCGACGACGGCGTGCGGGAAGATTGGGGACCATCCAAGACCTCCAGAGCGGGGAAGGATCACCACTGCACCCAGGTGGAATCTGGACACAGAGGGATCCCCGAAGGTGGCCGATGATGAAGCCACGATGGACGGTAGCAACCATCGCGAGCACATTCGATGTCCCGAGGCTGACCCGATTCAGCCGTTGACCAGTCCATGATGGAGTGCTAGGACCGTCGATATCCCGACGCTGTTTTCAAATCCATCTACATTGGTCACTTAACTGTTAAGTTCCCGCTGACATGGGTTTTTCCTTAAGTGATCTTAATGAAGGCGTAATAAACCAGACACGGACCGGAAGCGTCACGCGGCGCAGTGGATCATGCCCGACCGAGCGCTCGTAGATCATCTTCATCGCCTGGATGATCAACTAAGAGTGATCAGCCACCGAGAATTCATGGTTTTCGCGGTCGATCGGACCATGCGCCCATCAACCGTTGGGACAGGCTTTTCGGGGTACCCTAACGACGCCTCAGGCGGCGGTGGACCCCCGTCGCCGAACGACCGGCGAAAATGGTCTCCGCCGGCGGCGGAGACCATCGTGGACAGACCATTCCCGCCGATTGAAAATGCGAGGGCACTCCGCGGAACCGGAGTCGCCAGGTTCACGCCGCGCCGGCGGACTCCACCTGCCTGAGCTGACCGGTCGCGGCGTCGGCGTACCGGTCAGCCGCCAGGTCCAGGGCCTTACTCATCGCCGCCGCGTACCGGGCGGCGACGGCGACGCTGTCGACGGCGAGCGCCCGGCGGTCCCCCGCGTCGATGGTGCAGCCGGTGCGCAACATCGCCCGGATCCGCTGGAAGGTGGCCAGATGCTCGTCGACGGCGGCCAGCACGTAGACCGACAGATCCACGTCAGGCGTCGGGGCATTGCTGACTTTCATCATCAACGGCTCCTGTGGCGTACGGCGTCACGATCCCGGGCGTCTCGAACCCCCCGTGCCGTTCATGATCGGGCATAACCGGCATCTCCGGAGGCGATTCGCGATTGTCGCCGCACGCCCTACTCCGGCGCCGCCGGGCTGACCAGTCCGCTCCGGTACGCGACGACGACGGCCTGTACCCGGTCGCGGAGCCCGAGCTTGGCGAGGATGCGGGCGACGTGGGTCTTGACCGTCGCCTCGGACAGGTGCAGCCGCCCGGCGAGCTCGGCGTTGCTCAGGCCCTGCGCCAGCAGGTGCAGGACCTCGAGTTCGCGAGGGGTCAGCGTGGCCAGGTCGCGGTGTGCCGTCGAAGGCGCGCTGTCGCGGCGCGCGAACCGCTCGACCAGGCGGCGGGTGATGGCCGGCGCCAGGAGCGCGTCGCCGGAGCGGACCAGCCGGACCGCGGCGACCAGGTGCCGGCGTCGCCGAGGATGCGCCGCGTCGCCACCGGCGGCGTCGTCGGCATGCCGATCGGGGTGCTGCTGCAGCGGATGGTCGTCGGCGAGATGGGCCGCACCGCGGGATTCAACCTGCCGGCCACGGTCCTCGAGGTCTACCACCCGGTCGAACTGGTGCTGTTCGGCCTCGGCGGGCTCCTCATCGCCGTGCTCGGCTCGCTCCTGCCGGCCGGCGCGTACCAGCACCGCCGCGGCGCTGCGCACCGAGTGAGCACGCGCGCTACCGACGGGTCGTCCCCGTCGGTAGCGCGCGGTCAACCGTGCGAATGAGCCCCGGCCGGGTACACCGGCGTCAGGCGAGCGCCTTGGCCTTGATGGAGTCGAACTCCTGCTGGGTGATCGCCCCGGACTGGAGCAGTTCGTGGCCCTTGGCGATCTGTGCCGTCGGGTCGCTGCCGCCGCCGCTGCTCGCGGCGACGCGGCGGATGTACTCCTGCTGGTCCTTGGCCGCGGCCTCGTGCCGGGCGATCGTCCGTTCGGCCATGCTCTTTCCGCGGGCGATCAGATAGATGATCATCGTCAGGAACGGCAGGAAGAGCAGGGCGAGGATCCACACCGTCTTCATCCAGCCGCTCGTGTCGCGGTCACCGAACAGATCGCTCAGGATCCTGAACAGGATCAGGAAGTAGAAGAAGATGAAGTAGAAGATCAATAGGCTCCAGAGAAAGTCGCCGAACGTCACGTGAAACCCCTTTGACTCGTCACGGCCCGATGGCACTCATCGCGGTGCTGCGGCTGGGCTGTCGTCGGCTCCGCACCTGGCCAGGGCCGGGTGCGGAGCCTCTTTCAGCCCTTGACAGCAGAACACGCGCGGCCCGCGCCGGCCGTCATCCGGAACGGATGAAAGCCGGACAGCCGCAAGCCCCGTCGATGCGGGCGCCGCACGGTTCCGCGCCGTACCGGCCCTGCGTACGAGCGGCGGCGCTGGTCGAAAACCGCCGTTCCGGTGCCCTTCATCCCGCGACGGCATGGATCCGCCCGCTCGGCCGGCTCGGGCGGCGCCGCCGGCCGAGATCATCCACGACGGATGAGGCCCGATGATCTCCGCGCGGTGTCCGGCCCGCGGGCGCGGCGCCCGCGGCGCAGCAGGAGCAGCAGGATCGCGACGCCGAGGAGAACGCCCGGTACGGCGAGGGCGACCACCGTGCGCACCGTGCCGTCGCGGCCGGCCCCTCGCAGCACCGGGCCCGGATCGCGGCAGCCGTTCGCGGGATCGTCGTGGGTGAGGGCGCACACCATCAGCGACGCCCTCTCCGGGCCGTAGTCGCCCGCCAGCGCGGCCTGGAACTCCTGCCACTGGTGCCGCGTCTCGACGACGGCTCCCCGCACCGCCTTGGCGAAGTTGTCGCCGATCCGGCCCCGGGGTGTCGTCGGATCCGTCGCGGCGCCCCCGTCCGGATCGACCAGCCCGTTGTCCTTGTTGAGAGCGGCATGGGTGACCCGCCGTTCGCACACGCCGGTGCCGTCGACCTGGTCCGCGAGCACGAAACACCCGGTCGTCAGGTCGCGGGGCACTGCGCGCATGCCGCCACCGCGCAGGTCCAGGACCGGGCTCGGCGCCGGCAGGTTCAGGCCCGGCGGGTTGTCCGCGGCAGTCGGGCGGGACGGGTCCGCGGCGTCGGCCCAGTTGCTGTGTGCGTAGAAGTCCTGCACGCCGTGCAGGGCCCGGCCGAAGCTCTCCAGCGCCCTGCACTTCGCCCGCTGCTCGGCCGCCGAGTCCAGCACGCAGTCGGTGCCGAGGTCCACGGCCGCGCCCACGATCCGGCCCTCGTCGTCGAGCAGTCCCGCCGCGTTCCCGGTCCCCTCCCGGAAGCGGCGCCGCAGATGCTCGACGCAGGCGCCGAGCCCCGCCGTGGCCTGCTCGCGCGTGCGCGGGTAGCCGCCGCCGGCGAGAAAGTCGGCGTCGTCGCAGTGCGCGGCGGGATCGGACACCTCCGTGCGGTCGGGGGCCCCGACGGCGCCGAACTTCTTGTCGTGTCCCGCGAGCTGTGCCACCGACCGCGGCTCGAAGCAGTCGCCGTCCGAGCCGGTACCGGCCGGACAGGCCACCGCGGCGCGGGTGATCCGTTCGTGCTCCCGACGCTGTCCCCCGCCGTCGATCGTCCCGAACCCGGCCGCCGGGCCCGGAACCGCCAGGACGGCGCCGGCGACGGCCAGGGATGCGAGCAGTGTCCTGCCGGAGCCTCCCCGCATCGCGCACCTCCCAGCGCCATCAGGCTGCCCAGCCGCCGCCGTCCCCGGCTCACCCCGTCGGGATGAACCCCGCCGGTCGAGAATCGGACAGGAGCACTTCGCGCAAGGCCGTCCCGGCCCGTCTGCCGCGGTGGGACCGTCGGATGGTGACGCCACCGTCGGCGAAGCGAGGTCCCCGACATGAAAGCCGAGCTCGACCGGGTCGGATCGATCCGACGGACCCTGGTGTTCGCCGCCGCGCTCGCCGCCCTGCTCTACTTCGCACGCTCCGGTGCGACCTCGCTGACCGTCCAGGTGCTCTTCACCGCCTTCATCGCCGCCGCGACGATCTGGCTGCGCGGGCAGTACGCCGACAGCCTCGACGGTGAGCAGTGGGTGATCCCGCGCTGGTTCGGCGGGCTCCTGCTGGCCACCGCCTTCGTCCTGGTGGTCCTGCACCACATGCTCGGCCAGGGCTCGTTCGCCGTCATCGGGGTGCTCCTGGCGTACTTCGTCGCCGGATCCGCCATCGCACAGATCCGGCAGAGCGAGTCGGTGCACCTACTGCGGCTGCCCAGCGGCAGGAAGTACGTGGAGATACGACCGATGCGCTGGGGGCTCGGCCTCACCGTCGCCGGCGTCGTGGCCGCGTTCGGCGGCGCGGCCCTGCTCGGGCCCGCCCGGCAGGTCGTGCCCGGCGCGCTGCTCATCGTCCTCGCCGTGCTGGTGCTACTCCCGGTCGGGCTGGCCATCTGGTCCGAGCAGGCCCTGCGCCGGCTGTGCCGCATGGACGACGCCCGGGCCTGGCTGTGGTGGCTCGGCGGGGCCGGCGCCGCGGTCTTCGTCGCGGTCACCGCCGCCTTCAGCCTGTGGAACTCGGCCTGGCTCATCGCCCTCATGGTGGTGCTCGCGCTGCTCGTCATCGCCTTGGTGTCGACCACCCAGGCCGACATCGCCGCCGTGATGGCCGTCGTCGCGCTGATGGGCGTGACCCCGTTGCAGGCGTCCGAGCCCGGACAGTTCGGCCCGCGCGGCCGCACCCAGGTGCTGGTGGCGCTCGGCGACTCGTACATGTCCGGCGAGGGCGCCGCGATCTACTACGTGGGCACCGACGACGGCGGCGGCAACCAGTGCCGCCGCTCGCCGACCGCCTGGGCGGCGATGGCGGCGCAGGACGAGACCAACTTCGACGGGCTGGCGTTCCTCGCGTGCTCCGGTGCGCGCACCGCCAACGTCCTGACCGAGCACCCCACCTCGTCCGTCGCCGACTCGGCGCTGGCCCGCGTCGGGGTGCCGGCGCCGCGCCCTCAGCGGGACGAGCCGGGCACCCAGCTCGACGCGTACCAGAAGATCCGGGGCACGTTCAAGCCGCGGATCGTGGTGGTGAGCATCGGCGGCAACGACGCGGGCTTCTCGACCATCGGCGTGATGTGCGTGGCGCCCGGCAACTGCGACCGCAAGGCCGGGCTCTGGCGGGACTCGCTGGATCAGGTACGCAAGCAGCTGCGCGCGACCTACCTCGAGGTCGACGCGGCGTTTCCGGGCGTGCCGGTCGTGGTGGTCCCGTACCCGGATCCGATCAGCATCCGCGAGAACGGCTGCCGCCAGGTGGCGCTCTCCCGCGCGGAGCAGCGGTTCGTGCACGAGTTCCTGACCGGCGGCCTCAACCGGGTCATCCGCCAGACCGCCGAGGAGTACGGATTCCACTACCTCGAGGAGATGCAGGACGCGCTGGCCAAGGCACACCTGCAGCTGTGCGACCCGCTCAACGACGGGCGGCCCGGCATCAACTTCATCGGCCTGCGCTCCGTGCGCGGCATCGCCGAGCAGCGCTTCAACCCGGCCAACTGGACGCACAGCAGCCTGCACCCCAACGAGCGGGGGCATGCCGCGATGCTGCGGGTCTTCCAGACCTGGTGGGCCACGCAGAAGGCGTCCATCACCGCGCGGGAGACCGTCGGGGTACCCGCGCGGGACCGGTCGGCGGACGCGCTGAGCGACCAGCAGCAGACCACCCAGGCGCTGGCGCAGGCGACGGCGACGAGGCAGGCGCCGCCGTGCAGCCTGTTCGACAGCACGAACCGGGGCTGCCGTCCGCAGGGCCAGCGCTGGGCATACCAGCAGATCGGCTGGACGCTGCTGATCTACGGCGCCGGTGTCCTGCTCGCCGCGGCCGGCGCGTGGTGTTTCGCGGTCGCGCTGTTCGCCCGCAGCCGCCGCCACTGGGCCCGCACCAAGTCACCGCCCGGGACTGCGCTCTAGCGGGCGCGCGCCCGCTGCTGGAAGGCGCTCGCCACCATGTGGGCCAGGTCGAAGATCAGGGCGACGACCACCCAGAACCATTCCCAGCCGACGAGGCCGACGCCCGGCGTGTAAAAGATGACGTACAGCAGGGTGGCGAACGGGAAGAAGACGATTCCCAGCAGCGGCCAGATCCAGGTGTCGAACGCGGCGTCGACGAATGCCGGCCGGACCACCCAGACGATGAACAGGGCCAACCGCGGGAAGACCCCCGCGAAGATGGCGAACAGGCAACCCATGTGCACTCCGTCCTGGACCGCGGCGCGACGCCGCCCGCGGCGTCCGCCCGGCTCGGCTACGTCGGGTCGATAAGCCTTTCCGGCTCCGGTTTCACGCTCGACCACCGCGCGGTGAGCGCGAAGATCACGAAGGTGTCGAGCGCGAGCATCAGCAGCGACCAGAGCGGGTAGGCGCCGAGCGAGGCGATCTGCCATACGGCGTGCAGGCCGACCACGATGATCGCCGCGATCCGGGCCCAGGTCTGCGTCGCGAGCAGGCCCACGCCGACCGCGAACAGGGCGACGCCGAACAGCAGCAGCGTCCAGCCCCAGGAGGTCAGGTCGATGAGCAGGAGCCGCTCCTCGAGCACCAGGAGCTGCTCGTCGTTGAACAGCACCAGGAGGCCCTCGAGGATGTTGACCATGCTCATGATCAGCAGCATGGTGGCGGCGAAGACGACCATGCCGGCCCACGCCGTGCTCTTGCTCGCGACCATTGCTCTGTTCCTCCCCGTCAGGGCTGGCGCCGGACCCGCCGAACGGCTGCCGGCGACCGGATCGTCGCACCGGGCCGCGGGCCCGGGCATCACCCCGCACGAATGAGGACGCCGGGGCCTACGCCTGCGCTGCGGGCGCGTCCGAGGGCGATCGCAGCGACGTCAGCGTCCGCCGCCAGGAGACGACGATCGCGGCGAGCGGCACCGCGATGAAGACGCCCAGGATGCCGCCGAGGATCCCACCGGCCACCGTGACCGCGAGGATCGCCAGCGGATGCATGTCGAGCGCCGCGCCGAAGACCAGCGGGCGGGCCAGCCCCTCGAACACGTTCTGGGTCACCAGCACGACCGCGAGCATCCACAGCGCCGCGTCGACGCCGCCCGCGCCGAGCGCCACCAGCACCGTGAAGATCGCGGACACCCAGGCACCCAGGTACGGCACGTACGCGGTGGCGAAGGTGACAAGCGCGATGACGAACACCAGCGGCAGCCGCAGAACCGCCGCCGCGGCTCCGATCACCACCGCGTCCAGGGTGGCGACGAAGGTCGTCCCGACGACGTAGCGACGCAGCCGGCCGGCGGCGTCGGCGAGCATCTGCCGCGTCGTAGCCGCCGGCAGCGGTGCCCGCCGCTCGATGCCCGCGCCGAACCGGCGGCCGTCGATGAGCAGGAAGAACAGGATGTAGAGCGCGACCAGCACGGCGAAGACCAGCATGACGACCGCCATCGTCCCGGTGAGCACGGTGCCGGCGAGCCCGAGCAGGACCTCCCGGCGCTGCGACGCGTCGACCGCCGGGGTCACCAGGTCGGCGCCGGTGGCGGAGCTCAGCCGGTCGGCGGCGGCCTGTGCGGTCTGCTCCCAGGCGGCACCCTGGCCACGCAGGCCGATGACGACCACGACGACGAGCACGCCGACGATCAGCGGCACGGCGGCGGTGGCGACGGCGGCGGCCGCGGCCGGCCGGAGCCGGTGCCGGCACATCCATCCGAACCACGGCTGGAGCACCGCCGCGAGGATCACCGCGAAGATCACCGGTGCCAGGTACGGCAGGACGACGCTGATCGCCACGATGGCCGCGACGACGCCGGCCACCGCGCCCGCGACCATCAGGCCGGACCACCCGAGCCGGGCCAGCCACCGCGGAGCGAGACGGCCGTCGCCGGCACCGTTGTCGTTCATGGTGCGAGTGTCGGCGGTCCGCCCCGCCCCGGCATCCCCCGTCGCGGACGGCACCGCGGCTTTCCTCCGACGCGGATGAGGCAGGCCGCAGAGCACCCGCGAAGACTCGGCCACAGCCCTCGCAACCTACGGACGGAGACCCGACCATGTCTGTGGACGAAGCAGTCGCCGCGTTGCTGGAATCGGTGATGCCCGGCGAGGCGCCGCTCGCGGAGACGCTGATGCGGATGCACAGCGACGTACAGGCGCAGTCCGGCCTCGACGACCGGACGTACCTGCTGGTGCGGATCGCGGCGCTGGTGGCGGTCGACGCGCCGGCCGCCTCGTACCTGGTGAACCTGACCGTCGCGGACGAGATCGGCATCACCGCCGACGAGGTACGCGGCGTGCTGATCGCGCTCGCACCGCTCGTCGGCAGCGCGCGGGTGTTCTCGGGCGCGGAGAAGGCGCTGAACGCCCTCGCCGCCGCCCGGCGGATGTAGCGGGCCGGATCATTCGCAACGGATGAAGTCGCTCCCCGGCTGAGACGGGACGCTGGGACGGATGTCCGGCGCCCGGACCGTCGACGCGCGCAGCCCGAGTGGAAACAGGAGCCCGCATGACTCCACATGCCTCGGCGGAGGGGACCTCGAGCGCGCTGCGGCGGGTCCTCATCCCCCTCGCCCTCGCCCAGTTCATCTGCAGCTTCGCCGGCTCCAACATGAACGTGATGATCAACGACATCAGTCATGACCTGGACACGACCGTGGAGAACGTGCAGCTCACGATCACGATCTTCCTGCTGGTCATGGCGGCGCTGATGATCCCCGGCGGCAAGCTGACCGACCGGTACGGCCGGAAGCGGTGCCTCACCGTCGGCCTGGCCGTCTACGGCGTCGGTGCCCTGCTCAGCGCGGCCGCCCCCGGCCTGGGCGTCCTCATCATCGGCAACTCGATACTGGAGGGAGTCGGCACGGCCCTGCTGATCCCGCCCGTCTACATCCTGACGACGCTGCTGTTCACCAGCGTCAGCTCGCGTGCCCGCGCGTTCGGCGCGATCAGCGCGGCGGGCGGCGTCGGCGCGGCCGCCGGGCCGCTGATCGGCGGGCTCATCACGTCGGCGATCAGCTGGCGCGCGGCCTTCGTCTTCCAGGCCATGGTCATCGTGGTCATCATCGTGCTGAGCCGGCGGTACCTCCGCGATCCGCTGCCGGCGGATCCGACGCGCCCGTTCGACACCACCGGCGCCGTGCTGTCAGCCATCGGCCTCATCCTCGTCGTCATGGGCATCCTGGTGGCGGACGACAACATCTGGCTGACGCTCGGCCTGATCGTGGCGGGCGCCCTGGTCCTCGCGTGGTTCTTCGCGTCGGTGCGTGCCAAGGAACGCGCCGGTCAGGAGCCGCTGCTGTCGACGGGGCTGTTCCGCAACCGCACCTCCAACCTCGGCATGGTCACCCAGAACATCCAGTGGCTCGTGCTGATGGGTGTCTCGTTCGTCGTCTCGGCGTACCTGCAGGTCGTGCGCGGATACAACGCCGTGCAGACCGGCGTGATCTTCACGGCGGCGACGGTCGGCCTGCTGCTGTCGTCGCTGACAGCCGAACGCCTCGCGAAGCGCTACGCGCAGCGGACCCTCATCCTGGCGGGCTTCGTCGGCACGATCGCCGGCATCGTCGTCTTCCTCGCCATGATCGCCGTCTCCAAGAGCATCTGGGCCTTCGTACCCGGG
This sequence comes from Actinoplanes sp. NPDC049118, assembly GCF_040648555.1. Taxonomy (NCBI): domain Bacteria; kingdom Bacillati; phylum Actinomycetota; class Actinomycetes; order Micromonosporales; family Micromonosporaceae; genus Actinoplanes; species Actinoplanes sp. NPDC049118. The sequence goes on along the minus strand of NZ_JBEZDY010000026.1, from coordinate 112,262 downwards.
CTCTTCCTGATCGGCCTGGGCATCGGCGCCATGCTGACCCCGTCGGTGAACATCGTCCAGTCCAGCTTCAGCGAGGGCCTGCAGGGTGAGATCTCCGGGCTGTCGCGCAGCGTGTCCAATCTCGGCTCCTCGCTGGGCGCCGCGATCGCCGGCACCATCCTGGTCGCCGGGCTGACGAAGACGCCGGAGCGCGCCTACGCGCTCGCCATGATCACGCTGGCGGTGATCGGCATAGCCGGGCTGGTGGCCGCGGTGAAGCTGCCCTCGACGCCACCCGCACCGGCGGCCGCCGAGCCCGGCTGAGGCCGGTCAGGCCGGCTCGACCCGGAACACGTGTGAGCCCCACGGCGCAAGGTCGACGTAGAGCCCCGGGTCCACGAGCTCGCCGCCGTTCCGGTCGTAGGTCCGGTCGTCCAGGAGGTCGACCAGCCGCCACCGCCCGGTGCGCAGGCGCTGCCACGGCAGCGGCACCTGGGCCTGTGACGGCGCGGAGGACAGGTTCACCACGACGAGGTGGTGCGGCAGCTCGCCGTGCCAGGCCCAGGCCAGCAGGTCCTGGTGGGTGAGGTTGTCCGGCCATCCCCGGCAGTCCAGCAGCCTCCAGTCGCCGCGCCGGACCGCACCGGCGACGCCCAGCAGCCGGCGGTAGAACGGTGGCAGTTCCGGGTCGGCCGGCTCCGCCGGGCGCCGGGCCAGGAACACCGGCAGGTGCACGCGCCGCCCGTCGAACTGCCCGTCGTGCCAGAGCGTCGCACCGGGCAGCGTGGCGACGGCGACGGCGGCGGCCCGGTCCCGGCCACCGGGGAACTCAGCGGCTGCCCGCGGCTCGTCGTGGTTCTCGATGAAGCGGATCAACCGGCGCTGGTAGTCCGCCCCCGCGCCCAGGTGCTTGCGCACCGCGTCCGCGTTCTCGTGCGCGAGCCGGTCGTAGAGGCGCTTGTCGTAGCAGAAGTCGAAACCCTGCTGCTGAAGCGTCCACTCCATGTCCCAGTACGCCTCGGCGATGAGCAGGGCGTCCGGGTGCCGCAGCCGCACCCGGTCGATGACCAGGGGCCAGAACTCCTCGGCGGGCGGGGCACCGGCGTGCCCGCCCCAGGTCCGGCCGAACACCTCGTTGGTCAGCAGCATCGCCATGTCGCACCGGACGCCGTCGCACTGGTCCAGGATGGCGCCGAGCACGTCGACGGTGGCGTCGCGCAGCCCCGGGTGGAACGCGTTGAGCTGCACCACGTCCGGCCACGGCGGGAAGAACGGGTCCCGGCCGCGGGCCACCACCCGGCCGCCGCCGCCGTCGAACCAGGCGTCCGGTGCGGCCGCGAGGTCGGCGGCCGTGCCGGTCACGAACCACTCCGGGTGCGCCGTAACGGCCGGGTGGTCGGGCGCGACGTGGTTGGGCACGTAGTCGAGGATCAGCCGCAGCCCGCGCCGGGCCAGCTCCGCGCGGGCCACGGCCAGGCCCGCCGGCCCGCCGAGGCGCTCGTCAACGACGTACCGCCGGACGCAGTACGGCGAGCCGACCACGTCCTCGGGGCCCAGGTCCGGCAGCGCGGCGCGGAACGAGCGCTGCAGGCCCGCGTTTCGCCGGGCGATGTCGAGTCCCGCGGGGCTGCGTTCCCACACCCCCATCAGCCACACCGCGTCCGCGCCCTCCGGCGCCAGGTCGTCCCACACCTCGCCGGGCAGGTCGGCGAGCGTCGCCTCCGCGCCGAGGCGCCCGCGCAGGTCGGACAGCCACGGCCAGGTGTCGACCTCGTAGACGACCGGGGCAGAGGGGTGGCCACTCATCGTTGCACCGTACCGAACCCAGAGCGGAAGCCGTCCTTGATGCCGCGCTCGAGCAGGTCCTGGCTGGTGATGTTGGCGAACAGGTTGGCGAACACCGCGACCAGTCCGGTCCAGCCGGTCTGATGGCTTGCGCCCAGGCCGGCGCCATTGTCGCCGTGGAAGTATTCGGAGAACGTCAGCAGGTCGCGCCAGTGCTCGTCGTCGGCGTAGATGTGGTTCCCGCCGTAGCAGGGCCGGCGCCCGCCCTCCCCCGGCAGGAAGATCCGCGTCAGGCGGTCAGAGATCTCCTTGGCCACCTCGAACAGGTTCATCGTGACCCCGGATCCGGTGGGGCACTCGACGGTGAACTCCTCGCCGTAGCACACGTGCAGGTTGAGCAGGGCACGGATGAGCAGGGCGTTCATCGGGAACCAGACCGGGCCGCGCCAGTTCGAGTTGCCGCCGAACATGCCGCTGTCGGACTCCGCCGGCAGGTACGGCACGCTGAACCGCCGGCCGTCGACGTCAAGCTCGAACGGCTGGTCGGCGTGGGCCCGCGACAGCGAGCGGATGCCGTACGGGCTGAGGAACTCGTCCTCGTCGAGCATGCGCGCCAGGATCCGGCGCAGCCGCGGCTCGTCGAAGAGCGCCAGGATGAAGTGGCCCCGGCCGCCCTCGTACCGGCCCCCGGACAGCACGGAGCTCACGCTCGGGTGGCGGGCGATGAAGTCACGGGTCTGTTCGAGCAGCTGCGGATAGCGGCCCGTGATCTCGGGCCCGACCACGGTGGCGGCCGCCAGCGGCAGCAGCCCGACCAGCGACCGCACCTTCAACCGGGTGGCGCTGCCGTCGGGCAGGCGCAGCAGGTCGTAGAAGAACCCGTCCTCCTCGTCCCACATCGTCTCCGCCTTGCCGACCGAGCGGTTGACCGCCACCGCGATCCAGGCGAAGTGCTCGACGAAGGTCTGCGCCTGCTCGATGTAGACCGGGTCCTCCGCGGCCAGCTCCACCGCGATCTGCACCATGTTCTGGCAGTACAGCGCCATCCAGGCGGTGCCGTCCGCCTGGTCGAGGTGGCCGCCGGTCGGCAGCGGGGCGCTGCGGTCGAAGACGCCGATGTTGTCGAGGCCGAGGAAGCCGCCCTGGAAGACGTTGCGGCCGTCGACGTCCTTGCGGTTCAGCCACCAGGTGAAGTTCTTGGACAGCTTGTGGAACGCGTTCTCCAGCCAGTCCCGGTCGCCCCGGCCGGTCCTGGACTTCTCCAGCTCGTAGAGCAGGTACGTGGCCCAGGCGTGCACCGGCGGGTTGACGTCGCCGAAGTTCCACTCGTACGCCGGGATCTGGCCGTTGGGATGCAGGAACCGCCGGCTCAGCAGCAGGTCCAGCTGCCCCTTGGCGAAGGCGATGTCGACCATGCCGAGGGTGACCGCGTGGAACGCGAGGTCCCAGGCGGCGAACCACGGGTACTCCCAGGTGTCCGGCATCGAGATGATGTCGTGGCTGTCCAGGTGGAACCAGTCGCCGTTGCGGATCCCCCGCGCGTCCAGCGGGTCCAGGCCGTGCTCGGCGAGCCACTGCTCGACGTCGTAGCCGAAGTACTGCTTGCTCCACAGCATCCCGGCGAGGGCCTGGCGGACCACGAGCCGCTCGGACTCCCGGAGCCCGGGTGCGATGTGGTCGCCGTAGAACTCGTCGGCCTCGGCGCGGCGCCGCTCGAGGAGCTCGTCGAAGCCGGCCGCCGACGACCGGTCGCCGGGGTCGCCGGGTCCGACGGCCTCGTCGGTGAGCCGGAGCCGGACCGTCGCCGAGCCGCCGGCCGGCAGCTCCAGTGCGACGTCGGCGGCCACCTTGGTGCCGGTACGCGCCGGGTTCACCGCCCCGGCCTCGCCGTGCACCACGAAGCGGTCGATGCCGTCCTTGACGTACGGGGTCGCGTTCGCGCTGCCGAAGAGGCGCTCGGAGTTGGTCTCGTTCTCCGTGAACAGCAGGTCGTGTTCGCCCTGGCAGAGCAGCCAGCGGCGGCCGAGCGTCTCGTGCTGCGCCGCCACCACGGACAGGCCGGGCACGTCCGGCACCTCGCGCAGTGCCGGACGGCCGGCCGGCCGGTCCCCGGACCACGTGTTGCGGAACCACAGCGTCGGCAGCAGGCGCAGCGTGGCCGGTTCGGGACCGCGGTTGTGGACGGTGACCTTGATCAGGAGGTCCTCCTCGGCGGCCTTGGCGTACTCGACGAAGACGTCGAAGTAGCGGCCGTCGTCGAAGATCCCGGTGTCGAGCAGCTCGTACTCGAACTCGTCGCGGCCGCGGGACCGGGAGGTCGCGAGCAGATCCTCGTACGGATACTCGCGCTGCGGATACTTGTACAGCATCTTCATGTACGAGTGGGTCGGCGTGCTGTCGAGGTAGAAGTACTGCTCCTTGACGTCCTCGCCGTGGTTCCCCTCGGCGTTCGTCACGCCGAAGAAGCGCTCCTTGATGATCGGGTCGCGGCCGTTCCACATCGCGACGGCGAAACACAGGCGCTGCTCGTCGTCGCTGATGCCCGCGATGCCGTCCTCGCCCCACCGGTACGCCCGCGAGCGCGCCTGGTCGTGTCCGAAGTAGGCCCACGCGTCGCCGCCGGCGCTGTAGTCCTCCCGCACGGTGCCCCACTGGCGCTCGCTGAGGTACGGCCCCCACCGGCGCCACGCCCTTCCGGCCGTGTCGGCCTCACGCACGCGGCTCTGCTCGGCACCGGATGACGCTGCATTGGTCATGGGCTCATGGTGGCAGTGGCCGCGCGCGCCACGGCTCATCCGGCCGGGATGAGCCGGACACGCTACCCCTGCCCGGTAACGGCATGCGGCTCGGCCGGGCGCCGGGGACGCGGGACGCGCCCGTCCGCGGCGGGGCCGGGGCCGGCGGCCCGGCCGGCGCGCGGTCCCGCAGCCGGTGCCGGCCGGGCGCGGCCGGCACCGGACGGTCGCCGCGGCCCGAGCCGGCCGCCGAACCAGGTGCCGGCCCCGGCGGCCGCGAGCCCGATCACCTCGACCAGCAGCAGCCCCGCGTCCGCGCCGCGGTCGGGTGTGCGCAGCCGGATCAGCGCGACGACGGCGAAGACGATCAGGACACAGAGGTCGAGCAGCACGCCGACGGTGCCGGCGCGGGCGGCGCGGCCCTGCCGGGCGGGCGGGATGTCGATGATCGCCACCGAGATCGCCGGCACGCCGCCGGCGAGACCCGCGACGATGTTCCAGAAGGCGAGCGTCGCGAGCATCCCCGGCGCACCGGCCAGGGTGGCGACGTCGAAGATGACCGCGTTCGCGAGCAGGCCGAGCGGAAACATCAGCAGGAGTGGGTGCACGGCGTTGTCCGCGACCCGGAGCCGGCTTTCCATGCGACTGTCACCGTCCTCGGCTGCGGTCGCCGTCGCGACTGGACCTTCGAACGCGAAAGGGACGGCCGCCTCAGGGGTTGATCTGCCGGGTCTCCCGGCCGTGCACCGCCAGGGCGAAGATGATGAACACGTCGAGGGTGATGACGATGATCGACCAGAGCGGGTACGCGGGCATGAAGACCATGTGCATCACGGCGTTGATGACGGCGAGGATCACGCCGGTCACCCGGGCCCAGGTCTGGCCCACCATGACGCCGTAGCCGGCGAAGAGGAGCAGCACGCCGGAGAGCAGCAGGAGCCAGCCCCAGGCGGTGTAGTCGATGCTGAGCACCAGCCCGCTCGAACCCACCAGGTAGAAGTCGTCACGAATCAGCGCGACGATGCCACCCATCACGTTGAAGAATCCGCCGGTCAGCATGATGATGCCGGCGAACAGAACCCAACCGACCCAGCCGGTCACCCTGTCGTCGCCATACCCGGCGACGGGATCGTGTGTGTGCGCCATGACTGGCCCCCTCTAGGTGTACGCGAAAGGCGGGTGCCGCCCAATGCGCCTCAAGGCTGCCCCGCCGCCCCGGTCCCCCGGATCATCCGAGGGGAATGAGCCGGACGATCAAGATCGGCCCCGCCGCCCGAGGTCGTCGGGCTTCACCCCCGCCGGATGAGGCTCAACCGACCGGCCTACCGCAGGCTGGGCAGCAGTTCCTCTTCAGGGGTGGTGGAGTGGTGATGTCGCAGGTACGGCACGAGCTCGAGCCGAGGATCGCCGCGAGCCTGGCGCTCGACGCGCTGTCGGAGGCCGGCAGGTTCTCCGCGAACGGCCTGGGCACGGTGGGCGCACGCGCGGGCCGGCGCGCCGCCGTCGCCGGGGCCGAGGGAGCCCGCCGCACCGGCCGGGCCTGGGCGGCGCTGCGGGGCGCGGCGCCGCCACCGCCGCGGCGCGTCGGCGGGATCGTCGTCGTCGCGGTCGCGGCCGGCGGCGTCGCCGCGCTGGCGATCCGGCGCGGAGTCGTCGCCTGGCGCGCCTCCGGCCGCTCGGACGAGGTGGCCCGCCGCCTGCGCGACGCGTTGCGGCCCGCGCCGGCGGTGGGCCCGCCGGTGGACTCCGTGACCCGGGCGCCGTAGCGACGGCGCGCGCCATGAGCCAGGTGGAGACCTACCCGTCGGAGGGCCGGCATACATGGACATGACGGCGATGGTCGTCTTCGCCGCGGTGGTGGGCGCGCGGTTCCTCGTCCCGCTGCTGATCCCCCGGTACCCCCTGCCGGCGATCATCGCGGCGCTGACCCTGGACGGTGTCGACCAGACCATCTTCCAGGCGATGGGGTACGACCCGCCCGGCTACCAGGGCTACGACAAGGCGATGGACGTCTACTACCTCGCGATCGCCTATCTGTCGACGCTGCGCAACTGGACGAGCCGGCCGGCCGTGCAGGTGGCCCGGTTCCTCTACTTCTATCGGCTGGTCGGGGTCGTCGCGTTCGAGCTCTCCGATTGGCGCCCGCTGCTGCTGATCTTCCCGAACACGTTCGAGTACTTCTTCATCGCGTACGAGGCGTACCGGTTGTTCTGGAATCCGGCGCGGGTCTCCCTGCGGTCGTGGATCACCGCGGCGGCCGCGATCTGGGTGTTCGTCAAGCTGCCGCAGGAGTGGTGGATCCACATCGCGCAGCTCGACGTCACCGACATGATCGCCGAGGTGCCGTGGTTCGGTCCGGCGATCGTCGTGGCCGTCATCGGAATCTGTGCGGTCTACTGGTACGCGGTGCGGCCGCGGCAGCGGCCGCCGGACTGGTCCTGGCACGTCACCGCCGAGCCGCTACCCGCGGAGGCCGCCACCGTGGCCGCGCGCAACCGGTGGGTGGCCGCGCACGGCCGGCTCGCGTCCAGCCGGACGCTGGAGAGCGTCGTGCTCGTCGGCCTGATCTGGGTGGTCTACGCGTCGGTCCTGCCGGGCACCAGGGCCACCAGCGTCCAGTACTTCGTCGGCACCGCCGCGTTCGTCGTGGCCAACGCCGCGGTCAGCCTCTGGGTGGCCCGCTCGGCGCGGGGCGTCGAGCGCGCGCTGCCGGCGTTCGCCCTCCGGGTGCTGATGAACGTCGCGATGGTCTGGTCGGCCGGGTGGCTGCTGTCGCGCGGCGGCGGCGGGCTGAGCACGCCCGACGCGCTGTTCTTCGTGCTGCTGCTCAGCCTGATCACCCTGTTGGAGAACCGCTTCCGGCCGGTCTACGAGATCCGTTTCTCGCCCGCCGGCACCGCCACGGGTCAGCGGTGCGGTGGCCGCAGGAGCGGTCCCGACGACCCGGGGTGCGGCCCCGAACGGTGTGAGCTCTCCGTCGGCTGCCAGGCACCGGGGCCGTGAGTCAGCCGGCCCGAGGTTCGCCGGGCTCCCCTGCCGGCCGGGCCGGGCCGGCGGCGGGGCGGTGGAGCAGCCCGCGGATCGGCAGCTGGGCGGAGCCGTCGCCGGGCGGCACGGGAACGACGTCCGTGGCCGTCGCCGCGTACCGGTTGGCGAGCGGCTTCGCGCTCAGGCCGTGCGCGAACACGCTGAACAGCACCGTCGTCCCGATGATCGCCACGACCCGGTCGGCCTCGCCGTGCAGCTCCTCGAGGGCGATCAGCGCGAAGATGATCGAGGCCAGGCCGCGCGGCCCGAACCATCCGACGAACGCCATGGTCGCCGGCGACAGCCGCGCTCCGAGCAGCACGAGGCACACCGGCAGCATCCGGAGCACGGTGAGGCTCAGGACGGCATAGCCGGCCATCCGCCAGTCGATCTCCGCCATGACGATCGGGACGGCGATCGCGCCGAAGGTCAACCACGTCAGCAGCGACACCAGCCCGGCCGTCTGCTCGACGTAGAAGACCTCCTTGACCCCGCCGCGGCCGGCGGAGTTGCCGAACGCGAGGCCGGCGACGAAGGCCGCGACGAAGCCGTTGCCGTCGAGCCACAGCGTCGCGGCGTACGCGGCGAGGGCCAGGGCCAGCACGCCGGGGCCGGCGAAGTCCTCCGACATCCACCCGCGCCGGCCCGCGAGCCGCATGGCCCGGCCGCCCACCGCACCGAGGGCGACACCGACGGCGAGGCCGATCGCCAGGCCGCTGAGGCCACCGCCCGGGCCGCCGTCGATGACCCCGGCGGCCACCGCGCCCGCGATCGCGAACATCACCACCGGGGTCGCTATGCCGTCGTTGAGCCCGCTCTCCACGTTCAGGACCCGCCGGATCCGTTCCGGCACGGCGGGGTCGGCCATCACCCCCGAGCCCAGCGCCGCGTCGGTGGGCGCCAGCGCGGCGCCGACGAGGAGCGCCAGCCACACGCCCATGCCGTCGAACATCCACATAGCCAGCAGCGTCCCGGCCGCGATGGTCAGCGGGAGCCCCACCGCGAGCAGCCGCGTGTACAGCCCGAGGTCGGCGCGGAACTCCCGGATACCGACCCGGGAGGCGTCCGCGAACAGCACCCACACGAGCGTCACCTCGGCGAGGAGCTTGACGGCCTCCCGCGAGAGTTCCGGCTCGACGACGTGGACCACCTGCGAGAGCAGCAGCCCGACGGTGACGAAGATGATGGGTGCGCTCAGGTCCGCGCGGCCGAGTCGCGTCGAGAACAGGCCCCAGGCGAAGACGACAAGCATGACCAGCGCGACGACCGCCTCGTCCATGGACTCTCCCTACCCGAGTTGCGGTCGTCGCCCTCGGCGGGTGACATCCGGGGGCCGGCTATGCGCCGTAGACCTCCTTGACCTCACGGCCGTGCACCGACAGCGCGTAGATGACGAGGACGTCGATGGCGATGATCAGCGTGCTCCAGATCGGGTAGGCCGCGAGGAAGGCGAGGTTCACGATCGCGCTCAGCACGGCCAGGATGATGCCGACCACCCGCGCCCACGTCTGCCCCACCAGAACCCCGAATCCGGCGAGCAGCGCGACGACCCCGAGGAGCAGGTGCACCCAGCCCCAGACGGTGTAGTCGACGGAGAGCACCAGCCCGCTGCGGGTCACGAGATAGTAGGTGTCGTTGAACAACGCGACCAGGCCCACGATGCCCTGGAAGAACCCGAGCAAGACCATCATGATGCCGCTGAAGACGATCCAACCCACCCAGCCGGTCGGCTCTACCCGCGCACCGCCGTAGCCGGGATCCACGGTCGCACCAGACTGCCCTTTGTCGGACATCCCTCTTCCCTCCCCAGACCGAACCGGTGAGCCCTTTGTGGACTCGTCCACTGAGAACAGAGCCTGTTCCCTGCGGCCCGGCGACGCGTCACCCGTGGCGGGTGAACGGACGCATCGACGGGACGGTTCGGTGTCCGGCGCTCCCGCCACCCTGCTGCCATTGACGGTCATTTATCGGTAGGCGCAGTCCGCGACGCTCGGCCAGGTCAGGCCGTCGGCGACGCCGAGGCCGGGGCCGAGGCGATCAGGCCCTGGCACGCGGGGGCGGCCTCGAAGGCGTACCGGACGGCCTCCGCGCTGCCGACGACGACGTCGCGGACCGCCTCGCGATACGCCGCGACACCGTCCGCCGCCTGGGTCGCCGCGGTCTTCAGCGCCGCCACGCTTGAGGCGAGCTCCTCGTCCGTCTTCGCGGCCGCGACCTGGTCCCCCGCCGCGCTGAGCTGATCGGCCGACTGCTGCGCCTGCTGGCCCGCCACCAGCAGCTGCTGCTGCGCCTGCGCCGTCTGCGGAACGACGCCGCCGGGGATGCCGGAGAGCGTCCGGGCCAGGTTCGCCGCCGAGTCCTGTACGTCCTTGACGCTGTCCTTCACCTGCGCCTGCACCGAGTCCGGGGAGGTCGTCGCGTTCGAGGCCTCGACCCCGATCGCCTGGCCCGCGCTCTGCACCGTCGCCTCGAAGTCGGTCGTCGCCGTACACACGGCGTTGGCCCAGGCGACGGTCGCGTCGGGCGTCGGCGCCGGGCTACCGGAGCCGTTGCCCGACGGCGTGTCCGAGTCGCCGCAGGCGGCGAGCAGCACGGCAAAGGACAACGAGAGGGCGATCACGGCAACACGAGACTTGGCCATGTGCCCGAGTGTTCGCGGAATCCTCCCGGGCGGGATCATCCGCGCCGGGTGAGGGTCACGACGCACGGCACCCGGCGCGCTCCGTCCCGCCCGGCTCACTCCCGGCGGGTGAGGCCGGCACCGCCCGCGCGCGACAGGCTCGGGTGCAGTCGAATCATCAGGGGTGGTTGACGTGAGGTCGAGAGCAATGCAGGCCCTGGAACCGAGGATCGCCGCGGGCCGGGCGTTCGATGCGCTGATGGAGGCGGGACGGTACTCCGGACACGGCCTGACGACGGCGGGCGGGCGGCTCGGCCGGCGGGCCGCGGCCGCCGGCATCGAGGGCGCGCACCGCACCGGCGACGCCTGGGCGGTGCTTCGCGGCGCGTCACCGCCACGGCGCGGGTACGCGGGCCTGACGGTCGCCGCGGCGGCCGGGTGCGCCGTCGGCGCCGTGGTCGCGCTCGCGGTCCGGCGCGGAGTCGTCGCCTGGCGCGCCGAGGAGCCCGGTACCGAGTTCACGCAGCGCCTGCGCAGCGCCCTGCGCGGCACCGTACGCGGTACCGCCACGCCGGCCACCGCGACCGGCGGAAGCATCGCGGAGGAGCCGGCGACGCTGCCGGCCACCGCATCGCGCGGTGCCGCACAGTAGGCCGGTACCGCGGGCCGCCCGTGCCCCGGTCGGCCGATCGTGAGCGAAGACCCGACGGCCCGGCGCGCCCGGGCCCGCCGGGCGATCGGGCGCGCGCTCACCGCGCCACGGGCGGCGGCCGTCGCGGGCATCGCCTTCGCCCTGCTGCTGGGCACGATGCTCGTCCTCGTCCGGCTCTCCGTGCCCGCGGGGGCGGAAGGGTCCGTCACCTGGTTGGACGACGCGTCGCGGCGGCAGTCGTTGCAGCTCGCCCTGAACCTGGCGCCGTACGCCGGAATCACCTTCCTCTGGTTCATCGGCGTCATCCGGGACAACGTCGGCGAGCGTGAGGACCGGCTCTTCGCCACCGTCTTCCTCGGCAGCGGCCTGCTGTTCCTGGCGATGCTCTACAGCTCCATGGCGCTCTCGGCCGCCCTGGTGGTGACCTACACCAGCGGCGCCGCCAGCAACGACGTCGCCACCTTCGCCCGGTCGACGACACACGCCCTCACCAGCATCTACACCGTGAAGATGGCGGCCGTCTTCATGATCTCGACGTCGACCATCGCCATGCGGTCCGCGTCGCTGCCGCGCTGGCTGGCGCTGCTGGGCTTCCTCCTCGGGCTGACCCTGCTGATCGGTTCCAACTTCGCGCCGTGGGCGGACATGATCATGCCGGTGTGGGTCCTGCTGTTGAGCGTCGTCCTCCTGATCGGCACCTACCGGCGGCCGGAGGCCGGGCGGGAGCACGAGCGATGACGCCGTGGGCCGTCGTTTTCCGGTTCCGGCAGTACCTCAAGGGCAGCCTGTGGGTGATGCCGCTGTGCGGTGCCCTGCTCGGCCCGGGCGTCGGGTACGTCGTGTGGCGATTCGACGGCATCCTCAACCTGCCGGAGTCGATGCGCTACTCCGCGGCCACCGCCACCGGCGTGCTGACCGCGATCGTCGCGGCGATGATCGGCCTGCTCGGTTTCGTCGTGACGATCGGCGTCCTGGTCGTGCAGATGGCGACCGGAACCCTCTCACCGCGCTACATGCGACTGTGGTACCGCGACCGCATGCAGAAGGTGGTGCTGACGGGCTTCGTCGGCACGTTCACCTACGCCTACTCGCTGCTGAGCCGGGTGGAGGAGGACGACGTACCCGATCTCGGTGTCCTGCTCGCCGGGGTGCTGACGGTCTGCAGCCTGGTCATGCTCCTGCTGTACCTGGACCGGTTCACCCACAATCTGCGCCCCGTCGCCGTCGCGGCGGCCGTCGCACGGGCCGGACAGGCCGTCATCCGGCTGCCGCACCCCGGCGCCGCACCGGCGCCGCACCGCGGGCCCGCGGTGGCCACCGTGCGCGCCCGCTGTTCCGGCGTCATCCAGGCGATAGAGGCCGGCCGGATGACCGAGGCGGCGCGGCGCGGCGGCTATCACCTCGTGATGGCGTACGGGGTCGGCGATTTCGTTCCGCGCGACGCGCCTCTCATCGAGGTGTACGGCGGTGACCGGGCCACCGTGGACCCGGCCCGGCTGCTCGGCTGGGTGGCGGTCGGCCGGGAGCGGACCATCGACCAGGATCCGGCCTTCGCCCTGCGGATCCTCGTGGACATCGCGATCCGGGCCCTGTCCCCCGCCGTCAACGACCCCACGACCGCCGTACAGACGATCGACTACGTCGAGGAGCTGCTCCGGGCGCTGGCCCGGGCGCAGGCCGCCGGCCCGGCGCCGCCCGGCCTGCTGACCGTGCCCGGACCGGGCTGGGAGGAGTACGTCGCGCTCGCGATCACCGAGATCCGCGGGTACGGCGCGACCTCGGCCCAGGTCTGCCGGCGCCTGCGCGCGCTCCTCGAGGACCTTCGTGACGACACGACGGCGGCGCAGCGGGAGGCGATCGAGGCGCAGCTGCGGCTGCTGGACCTCGCCGTCGCGCAGTCCTGGCCGGACCCGGCCACGAGGGGGTTCGCGCAGAACGCCGACCGCAAGGGCATCGGCGGCGACGACCGCGGGCGCTGACCTATTCGAGCGCCGACAGCCATCGCTGCGCCGCACGGTACGCCACGATTGTGGACTCGCCGACCACCTCTCCCGCCGGGAACAGCTCGACGCCCCGCACGTTCTCGAGGGTCCGGTTCTTACGGGCCTGCTCCAGCAACGCCGGTTCGATGCCGCTCACGAACAGCCTTCCGCCCACCGCGGTCAGCCGCTCGGCATAGTCGCAGAGGACCAGGAAGGCGGTCGCGCCCAGGGTGACCCGGCCGCGGAGCCGGAGCACCACCGCCGGCTGCCTGGTGGGCGCGGGGTCCGGTAGCTGCGCCTGCAACGTCCGGGCGCCGGCGTAGAAGAGGCTGCCGTAGACGTCGAGCACCACGACCCGGTGCGACTCGAGGTGCGGCGCGGCCGGTTGCTCCAGGAAGCTGCCGTCGACCTGCGGCAGAAGTTCGACGACCCGAAGGTCGAGTGCCTCCTGGTTCAGCTGCATGAGCAGGGAGACGACCAGCCCGACACCCACCGCCGCGGCGATCGGCAGGAACAGCGTCCCCACGAAGGTCGAGAGCACGGCTATCTGGGAGATGTGCCCGGTACGCATGATCGCCCGAATGTCGGCCACCCGGAACGACCCGACGGCCGCGAAGATGAGCACGGCCGACAGGGTCGACACCACCACGCTTCCCAGGAGGTCGGAGAAGAGCAGCAGCACCACCGCCATCCACAGCCCCGAGAAGATGGTGGCCCACCGCCCGGCGGCCCCCGCCGAGATGTTCAGCGCGGTCCGGCCGGTCGAACCGCCGACGGGCATGCCGCGGAACAGGCCCGCGAGCAGGCTGCCGACGCCCTGCGCCACGAAGTCCTGGTTCGGGTCCGACCGGGCCTTGTCCCGGTTGGGTGCCGACTCCCTGATGCCGGCGCCCTGGACTAGGATGACGGCGGCGACCGCGAACGCCCCCGAGACCAGGCTGAAGGACAGGTCCGAGAGCCGCGGCAGCGCCGGCATCGGCAGGCCACTGGGGATCTCCACGCCGTCGCGGACCAGGGGTACCGCGCCGGCCGGCAGTGCCGAGACGACGAGGGCGGGCACGACCAGGGCGATCAGCGTGGAGTAGGTCGCCAGGCGGGTCCGCTTCAGGGCCGCCATGAGTCCCAGGGCGGACAGCCCGGTCACGAGCGCCCCGAGATCGATCCGGCCGGGGTGCGTGATGAGATCCCACGCCCTGGCGAGCGCGATCGGGCCCGAGACCTTCGCGCCCGCGAGGAGGGCGAGCTGGCCGCAGATGATGTTGGCCGACACCCCCGAGAGAAAGCCGATCATGACGGAGTGGGGCACGAACCTGGTGTAGCGGCCCAGCTTCATGACGCCGGCGACGACCATCACGCCGCCGGCCAGCACGGTCAGGAGGAACAGCGCCCGTGGCCGGTCCTGTTCGGGTACGGACTCCACCGCCGAGCCGGCGGCGAGGGCGGCCGCGGTGGTGGTCGTGATGGCCATCATGCGGGTGCTGACGGTGAGCCCTCCGCCGATCGGGCCGAAGACGCCGGCGTAGAGGCCGTGCACCGGACTCACGCCGGCCAGCAGGCCGTGCGCCATCCCCTCGGGTACGGCGGTGACCGATCCGGGCAGACCGGCGGCGAGATCCCTACCGAGGGCGCCGCGCTCCGGCGCTATCCAGCGCAGCCATCGTCGCGTGCCGGCCAATATCTTCACCGAGCGAGTGTCGGCGCGAACGGACCGCGCGCCATCCCCCGGCACAGGTGAAGATCAGGGTCTGCGGGTCCATTCCACGCCCGTCTGCTCCCGGTAGGCGGCGACCGCGTCCTCGATGGTGTGGAAGAAGTGCTCCGGGTTGATCGTCCGGGTCAGCCCGTAGCGGTCGATCTTGGTGCGGACCGGCGTCTTCATCTCGGCGAACACCAGCGAGACGCCGTCGGCGTTCAGCTCCTCGTCCAGCTGGGTCAGGACGTCGGCGGCGGTGGTGTCGACGTCGGTGATCGGTTCCGTGGCTATCACGATCCACTTCGGCGGCGGATCCGTGCGGGCCAGCCGCCTGATCTGGTCACGGAAGACCCGGACGTTCGCGAAGATCAGCGGTGCGTCGAAGCGGAACAGCACCAGCCCCGGCAGGTGCTCGGCCTGCGGGTAGTCCCGCAGATCGTGGTAGCCCGCGACGCCGGCGGCCCGGCCGAGCACGGCCTGGTAGGGCCACCAGGCCCGGCGGAAGACGTTCAGCACCGACAGCGCGACCGCGATGCCGATGCCGGGCAGGACGCCGAGCAGCGCCACGCCGAGAAACGCGGCGATCGAGAGGCTGAACTCGACCCGCCGCTGCCGCCACAGCCGCGCGGTGCCGGGGATGTCGGCCAGCGATATCGAGGCGGCGATCACGACCGCGGCCAGGATCGGCTGGGGCAGGTTGCGCAGCATGCCGGGCACCAGGATCAGCATCAGCGCGATGGTGACCGCACCGACCACCCCGGTCACCTGCGTACGCGAACCCGACTGCTCGGCGACGGCGGTGCGCGAGCCGCTCGTGCTGACCGGGAAGCCCTGGAAGAAAGAGGCGGCGACGTTGGCGGCGCCGATGCCCACCATCTCCTGGTCGCCGCGGACCTCCTGGCCGCTGCGCGCGGCGAAGGCCGAGGAGGTGGAGATGGTGTCGGTCAACGAGACCAGGGCGATGCCGAACGCTCCGGCGAGGAGCACGCTGAAGTCGGACCAGGACACGGACGGAACGGTGAGCGGCGGGAAGCCCTGTGGCAGCGCGCCGACCAGCCCGACGCCGCGGTCGGCCACGTCGAAGACCTGTGCGGCCACGATCGCGGCGACGACCGCGATGAGGACCCCGGGCACCTTGGGCAGCCAGCGCTGCAGCAACACCATCAGGGCCAGCCCGGCCACCCCGATCGTGACCGCCGCGGGCACCGTCTCGCCGGCGGCGACGCCCTTGGCGAAGCCGACCGCCTCCTCGATCAGGCCGTCGCCGTCGACGGAGAAGCCGAACAGCTTCGGCAGCTGACCCACCAGGATGGTCAGGGCAAGGCCGTTCATGTAGCCGATCTGGGTCGGCCGCGACAGCAGGTCGGCGAGGAAGCCGAGCTTGGCGATGCCGGCCACCACCAGCAGCACGCCGACCATGAGCGCGAGCATGGAGGCGAGCGCCACGGCCTGAGCCGGGTCCGCGGCGGAGCCGAGGGTGGTCAGGAGCACCGCGGCGATCATCGGGCCCAGCGACGAGTCCGGCCCGAGGACCAGGATCCGGGACGGGCCGAAGACGGCGTACGCGAGCAGGCAGAAGATCGACGTGTACAGGCCGGTGATCGACGGCAGGCCGGCGAGTTCGGCGTACGCCATGCCCTGCGGCACCAGCAGGGTCGTCAGGACGATCCCGGCCACGACGTCGCGCGGCAGCCAGGCGGCCCGGTAGTTCGCGATGACCTGCGCGCCGGGCACCCACCGGGTGATGCCTCCCGGGAGCTCGTCGCCCGGCGGCGGATCCCCCGCGGCCGACGTGGCGGCGCGTTCCCGGTTCGTCACGTTGCCTGCCTCTCCGCGGTTGGCGTAGGCCCAGTGAGCTACAGACGGCGGCCGCGGTCCTCACTCCGCGCGAATGAACAACGGCCCGGGCGCCCGTGCCGCCGGCCGGGCGTACCGCGCGATCCGGCCGGTGACCGACGTCGATCGCCGGGCAAATGCCGCCTACCAGGCTCGGCGTGCCCGCCGGCGGCCCGGTCCGGGCGCTCCGGGTCGCCCATCGATCACGCGGGCCGGTCGGCCGCCGGTTCATTCGCCGGGGATGGCGTGCGGTGATCGGGGCGGCACCAGGATACGAGCGAGGTCCGGCACGCGGACCGTTCGAGGAGTGCAGCATGGCCGCAGATCAGCGACGCAGGACGTCCAGGCCGTCAAACCAACCGACGGGCTGGGTGGGCCTCGTCATCTTCGGCGGCATCATGCTGACGGTGCTCGGCGGATTTCAGATCATCGAAGGGCTCGTCGCCCTGTTCAACGACGAGTACTACGTGACGACCTCGCGCGGGCTGGCCCTCACCCTCGACTTCACGGCCTGGGGCTGGACCCACGTCCTCATCGGCCTGGTCGCGCTCGCGGCCGGCATCGGCATCCTGAGCGGGCAGACCTGGGCCCGGATCACCGGCATCGTCATCGCCGTGCTCAGCGCGTTCGCCAACATGCTGTTCCTGGCGGCCTACCCGGTCGGGTCCACCATCGTGATCGCCCTCGACATTCTGGTGATCTACGCGCTCGCGGTCCACGGCCGTGAGATCAAGTACTGATTCCACGGCAGCCGGGGCCTTCGGCCCGGGAAGGAGCAGGCCGTGATCCGTACGGTGTCCCAGCAGTCCGGGCCCGGCGCGTGACCGGCGCCGCGGAGGGGCCGCCCGCCGTCCTGCCGCGCGGGGTCACCGTCCTGCTCGGCATCGCGGGGGTCGTGATCGCGGTCGCCGGCCTGCGCGGCGTGGCCCACCTGATCGCCCCGGTCTTCCTGGCGCTGATGCTGACCGTCACCGTGAGCCCGCTGAGCGTGTGGCTTCGCCGGCACGGCGCACCGGTCTGGGTGGCAATGCTGACCACCGTCACCGTCGTCTACGTCGTGCTGTTCGGCCTCGGCACCGCCATGGCCGTCTCCGTGGCGCAGCTGATCGACCTGCTGCCGACCTATCAGGCCCAGTTCACGCAGTTGCAGGCGGATCTGGTGAGCGCCCTGAGCCGGCTCGGCATCAGCGAGGCCCAGCTCAGCGACGTCGTGGAGCGGGCGAGCCCGAGCGCGGTCACGAACCTGGTGGGATGGGTGTTCGGCGGACTCACGAGCGTCCTGTCGGACGCGGTGTTCCTGCTCGCGGTGCTGCTGTTCATGTGCCTGGACGCGGTCAGCTTCCCCGCCCGGCTGCAGTCGACCGCCGGCCAGCGCCCGCAGGTCGTCACCGCGCTGCGCTCCTTCGCGCACGGCACCCGCAGCTACCTGCTCGTCTCGACGGTGTTCGGCCTGATCGTGGCGGTGATCGACACCCTGATGCTGTGGGCACTGGACATCCCGCTGCCCGTCCTGTGGGGCCTGCTCGCCTTCATCACCAACTACATCCCGAACATCGGCTTCGTCATCGGCCTGGTGCCACCGGCGCTGCTCGGCCTGCTGGACGGCGGCGTCGAGAAGATGGTGGCGGTCATCGCCCTGTACTGCGTCGTCAACTTCGTCATCCAGTCGGTGATCCAGCCCAAGATCGTCGGAGACGTGGTGGGGCTGTCGTCGACCGTGTCGTTCCTGTCCCTGGTCTTCTGGGCCTGGGTGCTGGGCCCCCTCGGCGCGCTGCTGGCGATCCCGCTGAGCCTGCTGACCAAGGGGCTGCTGGTCGACATCGACCCGTCGACCCAGTGGATCAACGTGCTGCTCTCGGGAGGCTCAGCCCCGGCGCCCGCACCCACGCCCGCGGCGCAGGTACCTCCGGACGCGGCGGAGGACGACGCGGAGCGCAGGGACGCGGCGCCCGGCGATGCGCCCGGCAACGCCTCCTGAGCCGGACCCAGGCCCGCGACGATCAGCCGCAGCGGTTGTCGAGCTGCCGCCGCAGCGCGGCCCAGCTCGCCGAGACGGCCGCCACCTGCGCGGTCAGCTCGGGCATCGCCGCCTTGACGCTCTCCTTGTCGGTCAGCCCCGACGCCGTGCCCGACAGCGCGGCGAGCGACGCGCGCAGCGCGGAGATCGTGGGCCGGTACTCGGCGGACGCAGCGGCGCTGAGCGCGTCCAGGTCCTGGTGCACCTGCTGCGCCGCGGTCACGAGCCCGGCGGCGCCCGCCGTACCCAGGTCGAGCCCGCGCAGCGACGCCACCGAGGACTCGAGCTCGCCGCGGGCCGCGCAGACGGCCGCCCCCGACGCGTCCGGGCTGGGTGGCGCTTGCGCCGCGCTGGTGACCACCTGCGGAGTGGCGGTGCTTCCGGAGTCGCCGCCGGAACCGCACGCGGGTGCCACCAGCACCAGCGTGAGCGCCGCGAGCATCCCGGACCGACGCACCCTGGAACCCGTTCGTGACATGGTCTCGCCTCGCCTTCGTCTCGCCCGCGCCCGAGGTGCGATGGGCGGCCGGCATCATCGACCCGACCGCCAGTCTCGGCCGCACCGGCCGGCGCCACGTCATCCCCGGCGGACGAGATCCGGGCCGCCGGGCCCGGACGGGGCATCCGTGGTGCCGGCCGCGGCCCAGTGGCCGCGACGGACACGCCGCGCCGTTTCACCCCGCGCGGATGATGCCGCCGTGCCGCCGGGCGCACGCTCAGCCGGCAGCCCGGCGTGCCACGCAGACGACGTACCCCTTGGGGTCACGCCACGGCCCGGACCCGCCGGCGAACCAGGACCGGACCCGCCCGTCGATCACCCGGGCCAGCTCGGGCCGCAGGGCCGAGCCCGGTTCGACGCCGTGGAACGACAGCTGAGCCACCGCGAAGGCGACGACCGGCTCGGGGCGGTCGAAGACGAGCGCGTTGTCGTAGCGGTGCACGACCACGTCCCCGAAGGCCGAGGCGATCATGCCGGGCAGGTTGGCGGAGTGCACCCTGCTGCTGGGCGGCCCGGGAGACCGCACGCCGGCCGCCGCGACGACCTCCGCGACGAGCGCGGACACCCGCGGCGTCACGTCCGGGTGGTTGACGATCGCGCCGAACGCGCCGCCCGGCCTGAGGACCCGCCGCGCCTCGGCGATCGCCCCGGCCACGTCCGGCACGTGGAAGAGCATGTGGCGGGCGGTCACTACGTCGAAGCTCCCGTCGCCGAACGGCAGCGTCGCAGCGTCGCCGAGGCACGCCGACACCCCGGCCACGCCGTCGAGCGCCCGGACCGCGGCCGCGGACGTGTCCAGCCCGGCGAGCCGGCCCCGGTGACCGCCGGCGCCGAGGTCGCGCAGGAAGGACCCGGTGCCGCAGCCGACGTCGAGCAGGTCGTCGTGCGCGGACAGCGCGACGGCCCGCCGGACCGCGGCCTCCACATCGTCCGGAGACTCGCTGTACCGCCGGTGGGTGCGGATCCGCGTGGCCAGCGGCTCCAACGACAGATACTCCTGTACGTCCGAGACAGAACTCACGTTCACCCTCCGGTGGTCGGCCCTCGTTGGTGACGCTAGTAGTAGCCGGTATAGTCCAGCCACGTGCGGCGTCCGGCTCGGAAGTGCGGATGCCGGCACCGGATCGAAAACGCGCCTCGGCTCGTCGATCTTGGGGGTGGGCCGTCGCCGACTGGCGGTCAGCCTTACAGGAGGACATTGATGTCCAGGAACAACGAGTTTCAGGGAACGCCGGCACAGCAGGCGTTCTGACCTGAGTTCTTGCACAAGTCGGAGCGGGAGCTCGGCTTCACCGGTCAATTGACTGGTCGAGCTGAGCCGCGCGCGTCTCCTCGACCAGACGAGTCGAGAGGCGAACAGTGGGGCTGACATACCTCGAGCCGCTGATGACCAACGTTCCCTGGGCGGCCGTGCTCGTCATCTGCACCCCGATGGCAGCCATCACCATCATGTTCCTCTGGGCCATCTGGATGGTGGAGAAGTCCCGGCGGGTCGAGGCGATCAAGGCGATGGCGGAGCTGGTCAAGGCGCTGCGTCCGGGCAGACGGAACCGGTTGCCGTGACCGGACGCGGCGCTCATTCGCATGCGGGCAGGCCCTGCAGGACGCCCTTGCGGTAGGCGGCGATGCGATCGAACGCGGACGGGCCCGAGCCCTCGGCGGCCCGGCCGAAGGCGAGCAGCGCCGCCACCGCCTCGTCCAGGTCTCCGGGCGACAGCCGGGTGGTACGGCCGCTGTCGTCGCGGTTCAGCAGGTCGTTGGTCCACGACCCGGCCAGGCAGTCGACGGCGAGCTGCCCGGCCGCCTCCCGGGTCGACGCGCCGCGGCGGTGCTGGGCGGCCCGGGCGAACAGCTCTCCGATCAGCATGCCGACGGCATTGTCCCCGGCGCTGCGGTACAGCGCCGGACCCAGTTGAGCGTTGTCGAAGGCGATGAACTCGCCGTCCGGGCAGTAGAAGGCCGCGCCGCCCGCGACGGCGTCGGGATTCGCGCACGCCGGGGCCGCGGAGTCGAACGCCCGCACCGGCAGCGGCCGCCACGGCCTGCCGGCGAGCCCGGGGAAGGTCCGGCCCCAGTACGCCTCCGCGTCCCGGGACAGGGTGTCGACCGCCTCGTCGTAGGGCAGGTTGCCGCCGCTGCGGGCGTCGTCCAACCGGGTGAACGGCACCTCGGTGACCGGCAGGTTGTCGGCGCTGTAGCCGGCGCAAACGGCGGCACCCTGCTGGATGCCGTCCTGCATCGCCCGTACCCGGTCGAAGGCGTTGCCGTGCGCGCCCTCGGCGGTCGCCGACATGCCCGGCTGGTCGCGCAGCAGCAGGAGGCCCCCGATCGTGTTGTCGAGCTGGGCCGGCGTGATCCCGGAGTAGGCGGTGGATCTGCCGGCCAGCGCCTCGGCGAGCCAGGCGCCGGCGAAACAGTCGGCCTGCTGCTCCAGGACGACGGACGGCTGGTCGGTCAGCCCGAGCCGGGCCTGGATCGCGTGCCCGTACTCGTGCGCCATGACCACGCCGACCAGCAGCGAGCCGAACTGGGTCCGCAGCTGCGGGATCAGCAGCTGGTCGTCCCAGGCGATGAAGTCGCCGGTCGGGCAGTAGAACGCGTTGGGCTGGTAGACGCTCTCCTCCCCACCGCAGGGCGGCGGCGGGTCGGCCTCGGTGTACGGGTGGTAGCCGCCCTGCAGCGGCTCGAAGGGTGCGCCGCCGCTCAGCGCCGGATAGGTGTCCGCCCAGTACCGCTCGATGTCCTGCAACGACCGGCTCACGAGATCCTCCGCGGCCGGCACCGACGGCGACGCCACCGGCCGGGGCCGGGGTGGTGACTCGCCGCGCCCCGTGCAGCCGGCGAGCGCGACCAGCAGGACGGCGACCACCAGCCGGGCCGCCGCCTCGATGCGCACCCGGCCGGTGGAGGGGGTCGTCACGACCGCTCAGCTCCGGGTCACCCGGAGGTCGCGGTCCACGCCCTTGTAGGAGGCGGTCAGCGCCGAGATGGTGGTGGACGACTTCAGCCGTACCCGGTCGATGGTCCTGGCCCCGGACTGGCCGCGGCCTTCCGGGCAGGGCGCGCCCACCGCCGGCCCCACGGACGTGCCCGAGACCCCGCTTACCGCGCCGGTGAGCCGGAAGCCGACGACCCGGCCCCTCGGCTCGGCGCTGGAGACGGACGACGCGTCGTAGGCGACGGATGAGCGCAGATAGACGCGCGTGCTCAGCCGGGGGTGGGTCACCACGATCGTCACGTGGTCGCGTCCGCCATTCGGCTTGTCCCAGCCACAGACCACCGAGTAGACGTCCTCGATCGATCGGCTGTGGCTGAAGGTGATGCCGGCCGCGCGCGCCTGCAGCACCGCGTTGCTCCAGCGGAAGGGCGCCTGCACGTCGTTCCGGCCGACGTAGCCGGTGCCCTTGGCGGGGTCGAACCTGATCGAGGCGGACGCCGCCGTGGCTGGAACGAGGCCGCCCGCGAGGGCGGTGCCGACGACGGCGAGGGTGGAAACGAAACGGGAGTGCATGTCGTTCTCCTGAGATGTGCAACGCCTCAATATGTGCACGTATAACGTAACTGACCGATAATTACACAGATCATCCGGACTTACCCTGAAAGCGTGAATACTGGGGCGATCGGCCCCGCGCTCCGCCGGCCCGCGACTGAATCTGTGAATGCGACTCGAGGTGGGCGTGACGCGCCGGGTGAGGAACCGGGCCGCGCTGTCCGTGCTGGCCGTGACGGCGCTGCTGATGCCCCCGGCGGAGTCGGCCGCCGCACCCGGCTCGCGGCCGCCCAGCCCCGCGCAGGTGGCCGCCGCGCGCGCCGAGGCCCTGTCGGGTACCGGGTCGGCGCAGGCGGCGGAGACCTGGGAGTCGCCCCTCGGCGGGAGCCTCGTCGCGGTCGGCGACGAACACACCTGCAGCGTCACGATCGCCGGGGAGATCTGGTGCTGGGGTGCCGCCGGCGACGGACAGCTGGGCGTCGGCACCGGTCCCGACCGGGACCGCCCGGTCCGCGTCACCGGCCAGGCGGTGTTCCGGCCCGGCGACGACACGCCGCCGGGTGCCATCCAGGCGACCGACATCGACGCCGGTGGCGCGCACACCTGCGCCGTCGTCAACAACTCCTACCACCTCTTCACCGACCACGGCACCGTCTACTGCTGGGGCGCCAACGACCGGGGCCAGCTCGGCGACGGCACCCTCACCACCCGCGGCCGGCCGGTGGCGGTGCTGGAGGAGGCCGACGAGGTGGCCGCCGGACGGCGGCACACCTGCGCGCTGACCGGTGCGGGCACCGTCTCCTGCTGGGGAAGCAACGACGCCGGACAGTTGGGCATCGGGACGGTCGGCGGACACCGGGACACCCCGCAGGCGGTGCCCGGCCTGACGGACGTCGTCACCGTCGGCGCCGGCCACGACAACACCTGCGCCGTGACGGAGAACGGGCGGGCGTGGTGCTGGGGAGCCGACGACCACGGCCAGATCGGGGACGGCTCCGGCCCCGGCGCCCCGGTGCCCTCCCCCACCCTCGTCGACACCTCGGGCGTGCCCGGCGAGATCCGGCAGATCGACGTCGGCCGGGGACACGGCTGCGCCATCGCCGACGCCGAATCGGGCGGGCGCGCCTGGTGCTGGGGCTCGGGCGGCGCCGGTCAGCTCGGCGCCGGCGGCACCGGGGGCGACGAGCCGAAGCCGGTGATGGTCCGCGGCTCCGAGCTGTTCTTCCAGATCGCCACGGGCGGCGACAGCACCTGCGCGACCAACTACTCCCCCGACGTCATCATCATCGGCGACTTCACCCCCGGCGTGTACTGCTGGGGCGACAACAGCGCCGGCCGGCTCGGCGTCGGAGACCGCGCGAACCGATCCGTGCCGGCGCGCGTCGCCGACGGGGAGTTCGAGGCGTCCGTCAGCCCGGCGGCGTTCTTCGGCTACCGGCACCCGATGCCCGCGTACGTCTCGGTCGGCGCCGGGCACACCTGCACCGCCGACATCGACGCCGCCGTCTACTGCTGGGGAACCAACGACGCCGGACAGTTCGGCAACCGCGGCAACCAGGACTCGGACGTGCCGGCCAAGACCTGGCTGGGACCCGGCCCCGCCACCGCGCTCCGGGTCCGCGCCGGCGACGCCAGCCTGCGCGTCAGCTGGCGGCCGCCCGCCGACACCGGCGCGGCCCCGGTGGACTATTACCAGATCAACGCCGATTCACGCAGCCATGGCCGCGGCGAGAGCCAGACCACGACGACCACGGTCCTCGGCGATCTGACCAACGGCGACGCCTACACCGTTCTCGTCAGCACGTTGACCCTGGCCGGCTACTCCTACTCCGCCGAGCGCACCGCCACGCCACGCGCCGCCTCCCGCCCGGGCAGGGGCGGCGGGCTACCCGTCACCGGCACCGCACCGATGACGCTCGCCGCCACCGGCATCGCCCTGCTCCTGCTGGGAGTCGCCGGCCTCACCGCGGGCCGCCGCGCCCCGCGCACGTCCACACCCGACTGACCGACGGAGCGGTCGGCAGGACACGACCTATGCGGGCAGGCCGTCGAGGCGGGCGAGTACCTGGAGCATCACCTCGTCGGCGCCCGCGCCGATCGAGGTCAGCCGGGTGTCGCGCAGCATGCGTGCGGTCCAGGTCTCCTCGAGATAGCCCATGCCGCCGTGGAACTGCAGGCACCGGTCGGCCACCTCGCGGATCAGCCGGCCCGCCTTGAGCTTCGCCACCGTGGCCATCCGGGTGATGTCCTCGCCGGCCATCAGCGCCTCGCAGGTGACCAGGTTGTGGCTGTGCAGCAGCTCCACCTCCGCCTGCAACTCGGTGAGGCGGAAGGCGACGTACTGCCGGTCGGCGAGCGGGCGGCCGAAGACCGTGCGGTCGTGGATGTACTGACGGGTGCGGTCGAGGGCGTACCGGCACTGGCCGACGGTGGTGTATGCGGCGAACATCCGCTCGGTGACGAACTGGCGCATCTGCTGCTGGAAGCCGCGCCCCACCTCGCCGATGGTGTTGGCGACGGGCACGCGCACGCCGTCCAGCACCAGCTCGGCGGTGTCGGAGCAGCGGTTGCCGAGCTTCTCGAAGGTGCGCGCGACGCTGAAGCCGGGCAGGTCGGTGGGCACGACGATCTGCGACATCCCCCGGTGGCCGCCCTCGTCCGAGGTGCGCGCGAGCAGGCAGATCCAGTCGGCCTGCGCGCCGTTGGTGATGTAGATCTTCCGGCCGGTGATGACCCAGTCGTCGCCGTCCCGCACGGCGCGGGTGCGCAGCCGGGAGACGTCGGAGCCGATGTCCGGCTCGGTGACGGCGATCGCGGTGACCGCGGTGCCGGCGATGGCGGGCGCGAGGTAGCGCTTCTTGAGCTCGTCCGAGCCGAACTCGTGCAGCGACGGCGTCGCCATCATCGCCTGCACGCCGAGGGCCATCCCGACGCCGGTCGCGTGCATCCGCCCGAACTCCTCGGCGGCGACGAGCTGGAAGCTGTGGTCGGCGCCCTCGCCGCCGTAGGCCGGGTCGTACTCCAGGCCGAGCAGGCCGAGGGCCGCGGCCTTGGGGAACACGTCGTGCAGCGGCGCCCGGCCGGCCGCCTCCCACTCGTCGACATGCGGGTTGATCTCGTTGTCGACGAACCGGCGGACGCTGTCGGCAAAGGCGCGGTGTTCCTCGTTGAGCCGCATACGCCGACGGTAGCGACGGCACGCCGCAGAAACAAGCATGCTTGCTTGTTTTTCCCGGCTGTGCCAGTGTCCGTGCCATAAGCGAGCGAATCATCGGCCGGCGGAGGGATGGCATGAGCGTGCTCCGGGTCGGTAACTGCTCCGGGTTCTACGGTGATCGGCTCTCGGCGATGCGGGAGATGCTCGAGGGCGGCGAGCTCGACGTGCTGACCGGCGACTACCTCGCCGAGCTGACCATGCTCATCCTCGGCCGGGACCGGATGGCCGACCCGGCGGCCGGCTACGCGCGGACGTTCCTCGCCCAGCTGCGGGACTGCCTGCGGCTGGCGCTGGACCGCGGCGTCCGCATCGTCGCCAACGCGGGCGGCGTCAACCCGCCCGGCCTGGTCGCCGCGATCCGCGAGCTGGGCCTCCCCGCCAGGATCGCGCTGGTGCGCGGTGACGACCTGACCGCGGGGGCCGGCGCGCTCGGCCTGGGCTCACCGCTCGGCGCGCACGCCTACCTCGGCGCGTTCGGTATCGCCCGGGCCCTCACCGCCGGCGCGGACGTCGTCGTCACCGGGCGGGTGACCGACGCCTCCCTGGTCGTCGGGCCGGCGATCGCCCACTTCGGCTGGGGCCGGACCGACTTCGACGCGCTCGCCGGCGCCACGGTGGCCGGCCACGTGATCGAGTGCGGCACGCAGGCGACCGGCGGTAACTACCCGTTCTTCACCGAGATCGCCGACCTGGTCCGGCCGGGGTTCCCGATCGCCGAGCTCCACCCGGACGGATCCAGCGTCATCACCAAGCACCCGGGCACCTCGGGCGCGGTCACCGTCGGCACGGTGACCGCACAGCTCATGTACGAGATCGACGACGCGCGGTACGCCGGCCCCGACGTCACCACCCGCCTCGACACGGTGTCGCTGCGGCAGGCCGGTCCGGACCGGGTGGAGATCACCGGCGTACGCGGTGAGGCCCCGCCGCCCGACCTCAAGGTGTCGTGCACCTCGATCGGCGGCTACCGCAACGAGATGACGGTGGTGCTGACCGGCCTCGACATCGAGGCGAAGGCCGACCTGTTCCGGCGGCAGTTCGAGGCCGCCCGCGGCGCCGCCGATCCGGCCGAGGTCACCTGGGACCTGGCCCGGGTAGACGCCGCGGACGCGCCGACGCAGCAGCGGGCGTCCGCCCTGCTCACCGTCGTCGCCCGGGACCCGGACGAGAAGGTGGCGGGCCGCGCGTTCACCAATCCCGCCGTCGAGGTCGCGCTGTCGTCGTACCCGGGCTTCTTCAGCACGACGCCGCCGGGGCGCGCCCACCCGTACGGGGTGTTCACCGCCGGGTACGTGGCGCAGGGCGTCCCCGCGCACGAGGTCGTGCTCGACGGCCTCGTGGAGCGGATCGCCCCGCCGCCGCTCACCCGGCCCCTCGAACCGCTGGCCGGGCCCGCTCCCGATCCGGCGCAACGCGAGCCGGGCACGACCCGTCGCCTGCCGCTCGGCACTCTCGCCGGGGCGCGCTCCGGCGACAAGGGCGGCAACGCCAACGTGGGCCTCTGGGTGCGTGAGGATCCCGCGTACCCGTGGCTGGCCGCACTGATCACCGAGGACTCCGTCCGCGAGCTGCTGCCGGAGACGGCGGGGCTGCCGGTACGGATCACCCGGCTGCCCAACCTGCGGGCCGTCAACGTCGTCATCGAGGGGCTCCTCGGCGAAGGTGTCGCCTACCACGCCCGCTTCGATCCGCAGGCGAAGGGCCTCGGTGAGTGGCTGCGTTCGCGGCACGTCGGGATACCCGCATCGCTACTGCCCGCCAAGGAGGAAGCGTGACCATCCTGCGGTCCACTCTGGATCCATCGGACGCGGACGCCCGCGCCGCACGGCAGGCCATGCTCGACGCCCTCGGCGAGGTCGCGGCGGAAACCGCAAAGGCCGTGGCCGGCGGCGGCGAGAAGGCGGTCGCCCGGCACCACGCCCGGGGGAAGATGACCGCCCGGGAGCGGATCGAGCTGCTGCTCGACCTGGACTCGCCGTTCCTGGAGCTGGCCGCGCTGGCGGGCTACGGCTCGCAGTTCACCGTCGGCGGCAGCGTCGTCGCCGGCATCGGCGTGGTCAGCGGGGTGGAATGCCTGCTGCTGGCCAACGATCCGACGGTCAAGGGCGGCGCGAGCAACCCGTGGTCGCTGCGGAAGACGCTGCGGATGCACGAGATCGCGCTGCGGAACCGGCTGCCGGTCATCGCGCTTGTCGAGTCCGGCGGTGCGGACCTGCCGACGCAGAAGGAGGTCTTCATCCCCGGCGGGGCCGTCTTCCGCGACCTCACCCGCATGTCCGCCGCCGGGATCCCCACGATCGCGCTGGTCTTCGGCAACTCGACGGCCGGCGGCGCCTACCTGCCGGGCATGAGCGACCACGTGGTGATGATCGAGAACCGGTCGAAGGTGTTCCTCGCCGGCCCGCCGCTGGTCAAGGCCGCCACCGGCGAGGAGTCCGACGACGAGTCGCTCGGCGGCGCCGAGATGCACGCCCGCGTGTCCGGCCTCGCCGACCACTACGCCGTCGACGAACAGGACGCCATCCGGATCGGGCGGCGGATCGTCGCGCGGCTGAACTGGCGCAAGGCGTCCGGGCCGGCGACGGCCGCGCCCCGGCCGCCGCGGTACCCCGCCGAGGACCTGCTGGCGATCGTGCCGCCCGACCTGAAGTCCCCGTTCGATCCCCGGGAGCTCATCGCCCGGATCGTCGACGACAGCGACTTCGACGAGTTCAAGCCCCTGTACGGCAGCTCGCTGGTGACCGGCTGGGCCGAGCTGCACGGCTTTCCGGTCGGCATCCTGGCCAACGCCCGCGGCGTGCTGTTCAGCGCCGAGGCGCAGAAGGCGGCACAGTTCATCCAGCTCGCCAACAGGTCGCACACTCCCCTGCTGTTCCTGCACAACACGACCGGCTACATGGTCGGCAAGGAGTACGAGCAGGGCGGGATCATCAAACACGGCGCCATGATGATCAACGCGGTGTCGAACTCGACGGTCCCGCACATCTCGGTGCTGGTCGGCAACTCGTACGGCGCCGGGCACTACGGCATGTGCGGCCGCGCCTACGACCCCCGTTTCGTCTTCACCTGGCCGAGCGCGCGATCCTCGGTCATGGGTGCGCAGCAACTCGCCGACGTCACCTACATGGTGTCCAAGGCGTCCGCGCTCTCGCAGGGCAGACCCTTCCACGAGGACGGCGCGCAGGTGGTCCGGCACGCGATCGAACAGCAGATCTCCGCGGAGGCGATGCCGATGGTCCTGTCCGGACTCGTCTACGACGACGGCATCATCGACCCCCGCGACACCCGCGACGTCCTCGGCGTCGCCCTTTCCGCGATACACACCGCGCCGGTACAGGGCACCGACGCCTTCGGCGTCTTCCGGATGTGAGGCAACGATGACCCCGCACTCTCGGCCGATCACCGGCGTACTGGTCGCCAACCGCGGCGAGATCGCCCGGCGGATCTTCGCCACCTGCCGCCGTCGCGGCCTGGCCACCGTCGCCGTCTTCGCCGACCCCGACGCCGGCAGCCCGCATGTCCGGGAGGCCGACAGCGCGGTACGCCTGCCCGGTTCCGCGCCGGCCGATACCTACCTGCGCGGCGATCTCATCATCGAGGCGGCGCGGCGGGCCGGCGCCGACGCGATCCACCCCGGCTACGGCTTCCTCGCCGAGAACGCGGACTTCGCCCGTTCGGTGCGCGACGCGGGCCTGACCTGGATCGGTCCGGACCCCGAAGCGATCGAGGTGATGGGTTCCAAGGTCGAGTCGAAGCGCCGGATGGCCGCCGCGGGCCTGCCCGTGCTCGACCTGCTCGATCCGGACACCATCACCGAGGCCCAGCTGCCCGTGCTGGTCAAGGCGTCGGCCGGCGGCGGCGGCCGGGGCATGCGGATCGTCCGCACGCTCGCCGAGCTGCCGGGCGCGGTGGCGTCCGCCGCGCGGGAGGCCGGCGCCGCGTTCGGCGACGCCACCGTCTTCTGCGAGCCGTACCTTCCCGCCGGGCACCACGTCGAGGTGCAGATCCTGGCCGACGCGCACGGCACGGTCTGGGCGCTGGGCGAGCGCGAGTGTTCGCTGCAGCGCCGCCACCAGAAGGTCATCGAGGAGGCGCCCGCGCCGCTCGTCGACCGGATCGGGAGCGGCCTGCGCAAGCGGCTGCTCGCCGCGGGCCGCGACGCCGCGGCGGCGGTCGGCTACCGCGGCGCCGGGACGGTGGAGTTCCTCGCCGACGACGACGGCGACTTCTGGTTCCTCGAGATGAACACCCGCCTGCAGGTCGAGCACCCGGTCACCGAGTGCGTCACCGGCACCGACCTGGTCGGCCTGCAGCTCGACATCGCCGCGGGCGCCCCGCTGACCGGCGCCGAACCGGTGATGGCCGGCCACGCCATCGAGGCCCGCCTGTACGCCGAGAGCCCGGTCGACGACTGGCGCCCGCAGACCGGCACCGTCGTCACCTTCGACGTGCCCGGCGTGACCGCCCGGTTCGACCGCACCGGCCTCGACGGGATCCGCCTCGACTCGGGCGTCGAGCCCGGCAGCGTCGTCGGCACACACTACGACGCCATGCTCGCCAAGGTCGTCGCGTACGCGGAGACCCGCGAGGCCGCGGCCCGGCAGCTCGCCGCCGTCCTGCGCCGCGCACGGGTCCACGGCGTGACCACCAACCGCGACCTGCTGGTCGCGAGCCTGCTCCACCCGGACTTCCTGGCCGGCACCGCCGACACCGGCTTCTACGCCGCCAACCCGCCGGCCGCGCTGACCGCCGGCGCCGGGCTGGAGCCGGCGCTCGGCGCCCTGGCCGCGGCGCTGTCGGACGCCGCGCACGAGCGCGGGCCGCTGCTGCCCGCCCTCACCGCCGGATTCCGCAGCATCCCGGTCGGCTACCGCAGCCGCACGTACGCCGCGGGCGAACAGGAGTTCGAGGTCCGGTACCGGTTCGGCCGTGCCGGTCTCGAGCTCGCGGAGCCGCCCACCGGCGTCACCGGGCTCACGCTGGTCGACGCCGCCGCCGACCGCGTCGTGCTCGACGTCGACGGCGTGCGCCGGGCGTGGGCGGTCGGCCGGTTCGACGACCGGGTGGTCGTCGACGGCCCGCGGGGCTCGGTCGAGCTGCGCCGGGTGCCCCGCTTCACCGACCCCTCGTCGCGGCTGCCCGCCGGCGCGCTGGTGGCGCCGATGCCCGGCACCGTGGTGCGGGTGGGTGTGCAGGTCGGCGAGGCCGTCGTGGCCGGTCAGCCGCTGATCTGGCTGGAGGCCATGAAGATGGAGCACGTGGTGCACGCCCCCGCCGCCGGCACGGTGACGGACCTGCCGGTCGAGGTCGGGCAGCAGGTCGGCCAGGGCACTCCCCTCGCGGTGGTGGCGTGCGCAGAGGACACGGATGGCTGACGGCTCCGCGCCCAAACAGGACCGGTCCCGGGCAACCCGCCGGCACCTGCTGGAGACCGCCATCCGGTGCCTGGCCCACCACGGATGGGAGGTCTCGACGGTGGGGTTCATCGCCGCCGAGGCCGGCATCAGCCGGGGCGCCGTGCAACACCACTTCCGTACCCGTGAGGCGCTCATCCTCGCCGCCCTGGAGCACATGTTCGCCGAGCGGGCGGCGCTGCTCGACGCGCTGCCCGACCCCGGGGGTTCCGGCCCGGAGCGGGTACACGCGGTGGTGACCGGCCTCGTCAACGCCATCGGCGGCGAGCTGTTCCGGGCGGCGCTGCAGGTGTGGACGGTGGCGGCCGCCGAACCCGAGCTGCGCTCCGCCGTGGTCCCGCTGGAGCGTCATTTCGCCCGCGGCGTGCACCACCGGGCGGTACGCCTGCTCGGGGTGGACGACACCGATCCGGCCGTGCGCGCCCTCATCCAGGCCACCCTCGACCTGGCCCGGGGCCTGGCCCTGGCGGACGTGCTTACCGACGACTCCCGCCGGCGGGCCCGGGTCGTGCGCGCCTGGTCGAACCAGCTCGCTGCCGCCCTGTCGGCCGCCTGAGCCGGGTTCATTCCCGCGGGCAGCGCGGTGCGCACACCGCCAGCAGCCGGTACGGCAGCTCCTTGTCCTCGTGCACCTGAGTGATCATGATCCGGGCGGTGTCCCGCGGCCACACGGTCGCCCAGCCGGCGTTCTGGTCGCAGGGGAAGCCGTCGTTGCCGAAGCCGTCGCTGAAGGACGGCTCGCCCAGCACCGGCTCGGCCGCCTCCGACGTCTCCTCCCACAGCCGGTAGTACTCGTCGATCAGGTCGTCCTGGTACTCGTCGTCCGGGTCGGGCCAGGAGGCGGCGAGGGTGACCTCGGCCCGCACGACGCGGTCACCCTCCACGTAGGTGTCCAGCCTGCGGTCCTCGAGCCGGTACGTGTGCCGGGCGCCGGCCGCCTCGACCGGCACCCAGCCCGCGCCGGCCAGCGCGGCGCGCACGCCGTCCGGTGTCCAGGCCCAGTCGATCGCCGCCAGCCGCCGCAGCAGCTCCGTCAGGTCCACGGTCTCCACCACCTCCGCGTCGCATCCCCCGTTGCCCGGCACAACATAGACGCGCGGGGTGCCGTTCTAAACGGGTTGTGGAAACCTGCTCTCCGCCCGGGCCCGGGCGGGCGCCGGACGCAGGCGCCGGCGGGCCCGGCAGAGCACGATCGCCGCGTACCCGTGCGGCGCCCGCCGCGCCACCGGAACGACCTCGATGGACCCGTCCGGCATGTCGAAGCCGGGCCGGAGCACCGCCCGCAGGTCGTGCCCGTCGACGTCGGCGCCGGCGAAGGCCTTGCCCGCGACGGTGTAGCCGCGGCACCGGCGCAGGGCCGCGGTGACGAAGAGGCCGCCCGGGCTGACGAGGCCGGTGATGTGCCGCATGAACGACTGCCAGGCCGCCCGGTCGGCGGTGGCGGAGTCCGCGCAGTAGGCGCTGACCACCGTCGCGTACTCCCGCTCCACCGGCTGCGGGTCCCGGCCGTCGACCCGGAGCAGCGCGGTGATCTTCGTTCGGGTCAGGTCCTCCCGGGCCGCCACCTGCTCGGCGGTCGGGCAGCGGTTGCCCTCGCACCGCAGCGTGTGGCGCACGAACGGCCGCCAGTCGTGCGCACCGGGTGCCCGGTCCAGCCACCGCCGGATCTCGGCCAGGTTCGCCGGCAGGTAGTCGCCCAGGTGGATCTCGGAGGCGACCTCGGCGGCCGCGAACACGTGGTGCAGGGTCGGGCCGACGCCGAAGAACAGGACCGGCCGGTCGCGGTCCGCGCGGCGCGTAGTAGGGCGCCTCCTTGGCGATCTCCGTACCGGCGTAGCCGGCCGCGGCCGCCGCCCGGGCCGCGCGCACCCCGTCCGTCCTGCGCCGGGTCAGGTCGTACGCGGCCTTGGACAGCGTGCTGGTACCCGTCCGGGTAAGCAGCCGCCAGTTTGCCCGCAGCCCGGTTCGCAGGCCCCAGCCCCACGCCGCGTAGCTCGCCACGAGCAGCGAGCGACCGTGTGCGCGCCGTGTCTGCACCGTTTGCGGTGCGTAGACCGCGACGCGCGTCAGCCGGCCAGGTCCTGCGGGGTGCCGGGGGTCTCGACACGGGCGATGAGCAGCTTCAGCCGCCCGATCTCCTCGGCCAGCGCGGCGCTGCCGGCGGCGGTGAGCGTGATCCAGGTCCGGCCACGCCGGCCGGAGTACCCCTTCTCGACCTCGACCAGACCGGCCGTCTCCAGCACAGCCAGGTGCTGTGACAGGTTGCCGGCGGTCAGCTCCAGCTGGGCTTTCAGGTAGCCGAACTCGACCCGCCGCGCCTCGTGCGTGATGGTGAGGATGCCGAGCCGGACCCGCTGGTGCACCACGTCGTCCAGGCCGGTCACCGGGTGGGCGCCGGGTCCGCCCGCGTCGGGGATGCCGGCCTCGGCGGTCACCGCTGCCGCCGGCGGGCCACCGCGAAGCCGACCGCGCCCAGCAGCAGCACGGTGCCGTTGATGACCTGCTGCGGGAGGAACGCCGTCCGGATGCCCCAGTCGTCGCCCCAGCCGAGGTCGATCGGCACCAGCACCACCGCCAGGTAGCCGACGGTGAACGCCAGCAGGGCGAGATTGCGCTCCAGCCGGGCCAGCACCAGCAGCGCCACCCCGATCGCGCCCCACGGTGCGATCAGGCGGTCCAGCACGAGCACCGGTTCCGGGAAGCGGGTGGGGTGGCTCGGGAAGTACAGGGCCGCCGCCACCCACGCGGCGGTGAACAGGACGGTCAGCGCGACACCGGTGATCGCGTAGGGCAGCACGCGGGCGCCGACCCCGCGCGCCCGGGTGGCCCGCACGTAACAGACGGCGATCGCCGCGTACGCCAGCAGCAGCGCCGGTGGCCAGTAGAACAGGACGCCCCGGCGCGCGAACTCGCAGCCGCCGTCGGGCAGGCAGTGCACCTTCATGCCGTACCAGTCGAACGGGATGCCCAGGAACGTCACCGCGGCCAGCACCAGCAGCGCGACCCAGGTCACCCGCTGGTCGAGCCGCACGCGGTGGGCGAGGGTGCGCACGTCTGACAGCAGCCGGCGGGGATCGCCGCCGGCGGGTACCGAATCAGTGGTCATGCCAACAGGTTTGCATTACAAACCTGTTTGCGCCAGCCCCAGCCGCGGCGCGGGTCAGGGCAGCCGCCGGCAGTACAGCGCGTCGGGGGTACGGGAGGAGCCCAGCCGGCCGGTGTACGCGATGCCCGCCACGTACTCGTCGTCGCCGCACTGGCCCTTGTAGCTGCCGGTGGCGAAGTCGCCGCCGGGGTTGCCCGCCGGGCGGTTGTCGCCGCGGTCGAACCACACCGTCCGGCCGCTGCCCGCCAGCGCGGTGGCCGCCGTGGCGCACAGCGCGCTCGACACCGCCGCGCCGCGAACGGCGTACCCGATGACGAAGGATCCGGCCGGGCACTGCAGCTTGGTGTACCTGGAGGCCCAGTCGCCGGCGACGTACCGCTCGTCGGTGACGACCTGATACGCCGCCGACGGGGCCCACAGGTCCGCGGCGGCGGTGTCGGTGCACAGCGCCCGGTTCCCGGTGTGACCGAGGCCGATCAGCCGCTGGCCGTCCGGGCAGGCCGCCTTGCGGGCACCGGGATCCCAGTCCGGCCTGTCGCGCATGCGCAGCGACTGGATGAAGTCGCCGTGGTCCGGGCTCAGCATCGACCGGCGCGGCACCGGATCGACGTAGCCGGTGCGGCCGGCGGAGGTGACCAGCCTGGTCCAGTCGCCGGCCCGCCAGTCGCCGCCGTCGTACGGTCCGGTCCGCCGGCCGGAGGCGTCCCAGTAGAGCAGCGCCCAGCCGTTGACGCCGCGGTTCTCGGTCCGGCCGACCGCCGGCCAGTAGGCGAAGTCCGCGTCGGCCTGGATCAGGTGGTCGGCGAAGGCGGCGAACCAGTCCCGCTGCTTCGTGCCGGCCGGCGCGTTCCCGTCGACACCGAACTCGCTGATCCACACCGGCGCGGTGAAGTGCCGGCCGGGCTCGGCGGCCACGAAGAACGCGTCCCGGTACAGCACCTGGGCGAGCTCGGCGCGGCTCAGGTCGCGGTACCGCGGGTCGCTGGTCTCGCCGACCCCGGTCGCGCCGGTGTGGTTCGGCCCGGTGTAGTCGTAGAAGTGTGCCGCGTAGACCAGCTTCCCGGACCTCACCAGGGTGTGCGAGAGCGATCCGACGGGCCTGAGCGTGGGACGCCCGTGCGGGAAGCCGTCGACCGGGATGCCGGTCCAGTTGATGCCCTCGACGATGATCAGCAGGTTCGGGTTGGCCTCGCGCAGGATCCGGTCGCCGAGCCGCTGCGATGCGGCGAACCAGTCGTGGTCGTCGCCCCAGCCCCAGTTCGGATCGTCCCAGACCGTGCGGCGTACCTCGTTGTAGAGATCCGCGCCGACCACCCGGGGGTTGTCCCGGTAGCGCCGGACGACGGACAGCCAGTTCTCCTCCCACTGCGTCGCGGACTGGCTCGCGTTCCACCGCTCGTTGCCGTCGACGCCGCAGCACCAGCGCGTGGTGTTGGTGTGGTTGTTGAGGATCACCGCGAGTCCGGCGCCGGTCGCCGCCGCGACCACCTCGTCGTACACCTGCAGCGGGGTCATGCCCCGGAACCGGGGGTTGGCCGCCACGGCGGCATCGGTCACCGGCCGCGTGTCGTGCAGCATCTCGCCGGAGAACGGGAGCCGCAGGCTGTTGAGGCCGATCGACCGGAAGCCGGCGACGATCTCGGCGAGCGGCGCCCGGTCGAGGCCGAGCGGTATCCGGCCCGAGTTCTCGCCGGCGTGGTGCGCGGCGTCGTCGGCCTCGTCACCCGAGCCGTTCCAGGTCCCGCTCGCACCGTGCCAGTTGCCGGACAGCAGCTTGAACCGCACCCCGTCGGCGTCGACGATGTAACGCCCGCGGGTGCTCAACGGGGGCGCCCAGCCGGGGGCCGCCGGGCCGGGGGCCGCGCCGGCGTCGGCCGCGGGCACCCCCGGCAGCGCGAAGACGGTGATGAGCAGGGAGATCAGCAGAGTGCGAACGGCGGGACGCAAGACGATCACCAGACCCTCGACCAAGGTATCGACCTTTGTCCATATCTAAGGCCACCCGTGGCCGGAAGGGAACACACGCGCTCCCACCGGGGTGTCGCGGTCAGCTCCCGGCGGCGCCCCCGGCCGACCTGAGCCGCCGGATCCACCCCTGTGCGGTGTGCCGGGGCACCCCGTAGTGGTCCGCGATCGCGGTTGCCGTGCCGGCCTGCCGGAGCACGGCGGCGAAGTCCTCCGGCATGCGCCGGTACGCCCGGCCGTTGCCCGCCGTGGTGGCGGCGGTCTTCGTCGCCGGCTTCCTCTCGGCGGCGGACCCGCGGCCGGCGCGCTTCGCGGCCGGCTCGGGCGCGACGGTCTTCCTCGCGGCCGGCTTCGGCGCGACGGTCTTCTTCGCTGCCGGCTTCGGCGCGACGGTCTTCCTCGCGGCCGGCTTCGGCGCGACGGTCTTCTTCGCTGCCGGCCTGGGCGCGGCGGTCTTCACGGCGGCGACCCGGCGGGAGGCCGCCCGCGGCGTCGGTGCGGGCGCCGGCGCCGCGGCGGGTGCCCGCTTGGCGCGGCGGGGCCGGGGCACGGCGACGGGCGCCGGCCGGGCCTCGACGGGCTCGGGCACCGCGACCGGCGCCGGCTCCTCTACGACGGCCGGCGGCTCGGGCGCGGCGGCCCGCACGCCGGCCGGCTCGGGTTCGGGCGCGGCCTCGATCACGGCCGGGGAGGACACGGGGGTCACGGCCTTGAGCAGCAGACCGAAATCGATCGTCGGCAGCTGGCCGCCGGTGAGGCCGCCGGCCGCGTGCAGCCGGACGTCGGTGATGCAGACCTGGCCGCCGGAGGTGTCCACCACCAGCGTGGTGCTGTTGCCGCTGTCGTCGTTGGGCAGGATCGTGATGGTGTAGGAATCCATGCTGGTGTCCCTCGGATCATGGCGTCACGACTCCCCCGCATCGACTGCCCCCGACAGCAGCGACGTCGTTGTGCGCCGGCGTTCATGTAGACGGCGCAAATGTATCGCGACCGATGATCCGCTTCGGCGGCCGACTGTCCGATGGGGCCGGTGCCGCGCCGGTCACGGCGCCGGCGCGGCAAGCACTTCGTGCTCCAGCGCCGCGACGCCGTGGTGACGGCCTCGTGACGGGCGGGCGGCGGCGAAACCCGCATTCTCCGGCCCATCAGCGCCCGGCGAACCTTTGCGCCGGGCTTGAGAGCGGCCTGAGACGGCGTTGAGGTAGCGCGCCGAACTACGGGGCATGACTGTTGCCAGCCTCATCGCCGTCCCCCCGTTCGTCGTCGCCGGTCCCGCACAGCAGTCTTCGTCTGCGGGCGAGGCGACCGTGGAGTTCTCCGTCGTCGTCCCCTTCCACAACCCCGGCGCCACGCTGCGCCGCGCGGTCGAGCGTGTCGCCGAGACCCTCTACGCGCAGAACATCTCGTTCGAGATGATCGCCGTCCCCGGCGGCTCGCGGGACGGCTCCCTGCGCACCCTCGAGGGCCTGCCCTGGCTCCGGGTCATCGCCGACCCCGAGCTCCAGGACAAGGGCGCGGCCCTGCAGTCCGGCATCGCCGCGGCCGGCGGCGCGTGGGTCGGCTGCATCGACGTCGACGCCGACACGGAGACCGAGATCGACCCGCACGAGCTCATCGAGTGCCTGCACCGCGCCCGCGAGAACGCGGCCGTCGCGGCCTGACCCGCACCACCGCGCCACCCGTCCCACCCCGACACCACCCGTCCCACCCCACACACCCGTCCCGCTCCCGCTCCCGCACCACCCGCGCCACCCGTCCCACCCCACCCTCGTTTCCCAGGTACACGGATTCACCGGTCCCCATATGAACCACTGACCCCGGCCGCGCCCCCCTGCGTGCCGGGGTCAGTTCATGCCCGGATCCGGATCGCGGCTTGCCGTGCTCTTGAAACCCGGTTGAGCCTGTCTTGAGGGTCGCCGCCGAACTAGGAAGCATGACCCTCAACGCGCCCGCCATGCGCAACCTCCGGGAAGTCATCCACTCGCAGGCGATCCAGCCGACGTTCCAGCCGGTCGTCCGCCTCGAGGACGGCGTCGTCAAGGCCTACGAGGCGCTGGCCCGCTTCGACAAGGCGCACTTCCCCAGCCCGGCGGACGCGTTCGCCGCCGCCCTGGCGGCCGGCATCGGCGTGGACCTCGAGCTGCTCGCCCTCGAGCGGGCGTTCGCGTACCTCGACGAGATGCCGGCCCAGGCGTGGCTGAGCGCGAATCTCTCGGTGGAGGCGCTGCTGGACCCGCGGGTGCACACCACCCTGCTGGAGCACTCCTCGCGCGGCATCGCCGTCGAGCTGACCGAGCACACCCAGGTGCACGACTACCCGTCGCTGGTGAAGGTCACCGAGGAGCTGCGCTCCGCCGGCATCCTCATCGCCGTCGACGACGCCGGTGCCGGGTTCGCCAGCCTGAGCCACATCCTCCAGCTGCGCCCGGACATCATCAAGCTCGACATCACCCTGACCCGCGGCGTCGACACCGACCCGGTCCGCATGGCGCTGGCCCGCTCGCTGGTCGGCTTCGCGAAGGACATCGGCGCCATGCTTATCGCCGAGGGCATCGAGACCGTCGCCGAGCACGAGAAACTGCAGGCGCTCGGTGTCATGCTCGGGCAGGGTTACTTCATGGCGCGGCCCGGACCGCTGCCGGACCGGGCCGAGATCACCGCCGCCGGCATCGTGCCGGTCCTCGGCTGACCGGGCTACCTTCCGGCGAAGCCTTCGATTCCGGCCCGGCCGACCGATAGGACTCGGAGCCGCGCTGTCGTCCTGCGCGGTGCCGTCCGTCGTCTCGTCAGGAACATGGAGGTCCCGTGGCCAGGCCGCGCGCGCTCGTCGTCGAGGACTCACCCGAATTCATGCTGCTCTGCCAACACCTCCTGGAGAAGGAGGGTTTCGACGTGGTCGTCGCGACCGACGGCAAGGGCGCGGTGGAACAGGCTCAGAAGGAACACCCGGACATCGCCATCCTCGACCTCGGCCTGCCCGACGTCGACGGCATCGAGGTGTGCCGCCAGATCCGGCAGTTCACCGACGCCTACATCGTCATGGTCACCGGCCGCACAGACGAGGTCGACAAGATCGTCGGTCTGTCCGTCGGCGCCGACGACTACGTCACCAAGCCGTTCTCGCCCCGCGAGCTCGCCGCCCGCATCCAGGCGATGCGGCGCCGGCCCCGCAGCTCGGCGGGCGCCACCAGCACGGCGATCCGCGAGTACGGCCTGCTGCGCATCGATCCCGACGTCCGCGAGGTGACCCTCGACGGCCGGGTGCTGGAGCTGACCAAGATCGAGTTCGGCTTCCTCGACCTGCTCTCCTCCGCGCCGCGCCGCACGTTCACCCGCGGCCAGCTGCTCGAGGACGTGTGGGGCGACAACTGGTACGGCGACGACCACATCATCGACGTGCACGTCGGCAACCTGCGTAAGAAGCTGGGCGAGTCCGCCTCCGCGCCCCGGCACATCCGGACGGTGCGCGGCGTGGGCTACCGCTTCGAGCCCTGATATCCCGCACCCGTACGACCGGCCCACGCGCCCTCGCGGCGCGTGGGTCTCTTCATGTCCGGACCGACGTGAGTACCGCGCGGGCGGACGGCGCCGCGCTCAGCCCTTGCGCCGGAGGCGCCGGACGACGCCGGTCATCGCCGGCAGGCCGCGGCGGCGGGACCAGAGCACCGCGGCGCCGAGCACCGCGGCGGCGCCGCCCCACATCGCAACGTCCTGGATGCCCCGCCCGGCCTCCGCCGGCGGGACCGAGCCGACCAGCGTCCGCGTCATCCCGGCCGGGGTCTTGCCCACCGCGAGCACGCTCGTGCCGGAGGAGAGGCGGCTCGTGGAGCCGTCGGTGACCGGCAGCACGGTGGTGTCGGGGGTCGACGCGGGTGCGGGGGCCGACGCGGCGTTGACGACCAGGACGCGCAGCGCGCCGGCGGCGTCCGCGACGACGGTCCGCTCCGCGGCGGCTCCCACCCGCAGGCTCACCGGCGATCCGCCCTTGAAGCCGAGCGCGTAGACGGCCAGTCCCTCGTCGTCGGCCGCCCGCGGCTGCCACTGCACGGTGAGCGCGTCCGCGGTGCCGCCGTACCCCGGCCCGTCGGCCAGCGCTACGCCCGGTGCGGTGAGCACGCCGAATACGGAGGCGGCCAGCAACAGCGGGCCCAGGCGGCGGGGACGGGGGATCATGACCCGATAGTGACACGCCCCGGTTGCGAAAACGGTTAGCGGCGGGTCCCGTCCGCATCCTTGCTTTCGGCTTGAAGCCCGCTAGAGGTTGCGTTGAGGTTGCCCGCCGAACAACAGGGGCATGACCGCGACGTTGCTCTCCTCCCCCGCTTCGACCGCACCCACCTCCGTCCGCCCGGCGCTCTTCAACGCCACGCGGCTGTGGGCCTCGGCCGACCCGGCTGTCGAGCTCACCGTCGTGGTTCCGTTCTACAACCCGGGCGCCGCGCTGCGCCCCACCGTCCTGAAGCTGGTGGAGTCCCTGGCCGCCGAGCAGGTCGCCTACGAGGTCATCGCGGTCTCGGACGGCTCGACCGACGGCTCCGAGCAGACCCTCGGCGGCATCCCGAACGTCCGGGTCATCGCCAGCGGCGTCAACCAGGGCAAAGGCGGCGCGCTGCACCTGGGCTTCGCTGCCGCGCGCGGCTCCTGGGTCGGCTTCGTCGACGCCGACGGCGACATCGACCCGCGCCACCTGGCCGAGTACCTGCGCCTGGCGCGCGAGGGCGGCCACGCCGGCGTCTACGCCGACAAGCGGCACGCCGGCTCCGCCAG
This sequence comes from Actinoplanes sp. NPDC049118, assembly GCF_040648555.1. Classification (NCBI taxonomy): domain Bacteria; kingdom Bacillati; phylum Actinomycetota; class Actinomycetes; order Micromonosporales; family Micromonosporaceae; genus Actinoplanes; species Actinoplanes sp. NPDC049118. Next base: position 71,478 of record NZ_JBEZDY010000026.1, on the reverse strand, counting down.
CGCCTCCTCGCCGTTCCGCAAGCTGGTGTCGACCTTCTACTCCACGCTCGTGACGCTGCTGTTCCTGCTCGGGATGCGCGACACCCAGACCGGTTGCAAGGTCCTGCGCCGCGACGTGCTGGCCGAGCTGCTGCCCCGGCTGCGCGAGCGCCGCTTCGCCTTCGACCTCGAGTTCTTCGTCGCCGCCAAGGCGGCCGGCATCCGCGGCTTCGTCGGCGCTCCGGTCAAGCTCGAGGAGCGGGTCGCCGGCTCGACGGTGTCCGCCAAGGCCATCCTGCGTACCATCCGCGACACGTTCGTCATCTTCGGTCGTCTGCACCTGACCGGTCAGTACCGTCCGGCCGTGGCGGCCGCTCCGGCCGTGGCCCGCCCGTACCTCTCCACCGCCGCCAACTCGTGGACCGTTCAGGTCGCCGAGGCTGCCTGAGCCCCTCTTCCCGCGGCCCGGTCCTGCCCCGGCGCTCCAGGCGCGGCGTCGACCACCAGCGCAGCAGGTCACGGCGGTGCTCCCACAGCCCCGACAGCAGCAGCACCGCGATCGCCAGCAGGGACACGATCAGCCCGATCCGCAGCCACCGCCACGGCGTGTACCGCACCGTCACCGCCCCGGCGCCGGCATCGACCGCGACCGTCCCGGCCACCGTTCGCCGGGTGGGTAGATCCCGCGCCGACCAGCCGGGCGACCACTCCTCGGGTATCACCACCCAGCCCGGCGTGCCGTCCCGCACCCGCCAGCTCGTGGAGCTGGTCCGCTCGATGCCACCCGACGCCGCCGAGGGCAGGGGTCCCCGCTCCGGGCCGCCCGGCAGCACCGCCTCGCTACCGAGGTCGCCCTGGGACGCCAGCTCCACCGCCTTGTCGTAGCCACCCCTGCGCGCGGCGATCACCCGGCCGGTGCCCGCCACCTCGACGTGGTAGACGTCGAGCTGCGGGGTGCGCAACACCCGCCGCAGGTCGTCCTGGGTCTCCAGCCAGGCGTACGCCTCGGCCTCCCGGTCCCGCGCCAGCACGACGAAGCTGATCCCGAGCGGGGCGATCAGGCGGCCGAACCCCTCGGTGACCCCGGAGGCGACGAGGCGCTGCACGTACTCCGTGCGCAGCGAGACCGAGTTCGTCCGCACCGGCCCGAGCTCCACGGCGTCGCTGCTGAGCACGGGTCGGCGGAAGAAGGCGCCGGCCGGTGTCGCGACGGTCCGCGAGCCGGTGAAGCCGAACGGCTGGTACAGGTGCCAGGGCAGGAAGAGGATGCCGCCGGTGCCGTCTCCCATGATCTTGTCGGCCGCGTACCAGGACTCCGGGTACTGGGTCACCCGGACGCTGCCGCCGAGGCCCCAAGCCAGCGACGGGGCGACGACGGCGTACACGCTCGCGACCGCCAGCAGCCCGGCGCCCGCGGCCAGGCGTGCCACGGCCGGGCGGGCCGACCGGCAGACCGCGACGAGCGCCTCCGCGGCGACCCCGATGCCGACGGCGTAGGCCAGCATGGTCAGCGCGAGCCACTTCTGCTGCTCGCGCATCGCCTCGAAGAGGGGCACGACGTCGAACGCCGTCCGGTACACCGAGGCCAGCGGGCCGTGTATGCCGGCGCCGAGCAGCACGCCGCAGACCGCGAGCGCGGACAGCGGCGCCCCGGCCACCGGGTCGCGGCGGCAGAGCCGGACCAGGCCCCAGATGGCGGCGGTCGCCATGACGACGGCGGGCACGAAGCCCAGGGTGAGCTGCGGGCTGCTGTCGGCGGCCCCGCGCCAGAATCCGCGCAGCGACAGCAGCGTCGTGAGCATCCCGCCGGGCCCGGCGTGCGGGGCGTACACCTCCAGCTCCTGGCCGCCGACCCCGATGACGAGGATCGCGTTCATCATCACCGCGACCGCGTACGCGTAGACGCACCCGGCGAAGGCGATGACCGCGGCCGTGCGGACGAGATCCTTGCGCCCGGGTCGCGGCAGCAGCGCCACCGCGACCAGGCAGGCACCGCCCAGCCAGGCGGCGTGCGGGCCGACGACCATGGCCAGCGCGTACCAGACCGCGGGCCGGGCGGCGAACCACACGCGGCGCCGCCGCGCCCAGACCGCGGAGGCGAGCAGCCAGCTCAGCAGGCCGACGGAGAGCAGGAAGGCGACGTGACCGGCCTGGATGCGCTCGACGACGAAGGGGTTGCAGCACGCGAACAGGGCGGCGCAGTAGCGCCGCACCCGGCCGCCGCCGGCGAGCGCGGACACGCCGGACGCGGCCAACGGGAAGTAGCAGAGGACGATCAGCCAGCCCGTCGCGCCGGCGCCGAAGACCGTCCGCAGCCCGTGGGTGAACAGCCGGTACGGCAGCGCGTCGAGCGCGGTCGGGTCGAGGCCGTACAGGCCCGACGCGACGGCCTGGTGTGGCCCGGACACCCAGTCGAGCAGCAGCAGGTAGCCGTCCCGGGTCCACGGCGCGACCACGGTCACCCCGGCGATCAGGCCGAGCAACGCCGACTCGGCGGTCAGCCGGGCCGCGCGCCGGCCGCCTCCGGGCCGCCGCCGGTCCGGCCGCGCGCCCCCGTCCGAATCACCGCCGGGCTGCCGCCGGTCCGGCCGGCCGCCCCCGTCCGAATCACCGCGGGGCTGCCGCCGGTCCGGCCGCGCGCCATCGGCCGGGGTCGCGGCGGCGGTCATCGGTGGTGGCGGCGCCGGGGAGGGCCGTGTGCCGCTTGCACCACCGCGGCGACCAGGTGCGCCAGCGGGTCGGCCACCGCGCCGGAGGTGTCGACGACCAGCTCGGCGTGCCGGGCGGGATGCTCCGCGAGCAGCCCCCGGAAGCGTTGCTGCTGGCCCGCCTGCTCGGTGAGGCTGCGCTCGGGCTTGCGGGCGTGGATGAGCTCGACCGGCGCATCCGGCAGGACCAGCACGTCCGGGGCGGGCACCACCCGCTCGGCGAAGCGGGCGGCGCGGGAGCCGGGCCACGGCGACTCGCGCAGGTCGTAGACCCAGCGGTCGGCGATCACCACGCGGCGGCGGGCCGCGGCCGGCGCGACCGTGCGCAGGTAGCGCCACACGTACTCGCCGGCGTAGAACCACGCGGCCACGCGGCGCAGCCCGGGATGGTCGGCCGGCACGGATGCCGCCGCGGTGGCCGGCAGCCGGGCCGGCGCGGCGCTGTCCAGCGTCGGCGCGGTGGAGCCGACCCCGAGCACGCGGCGGGCGAGGGCGACACCGGGCAGGTTGCCCCGGGCCATGCCGAAGTAGGCCGCGCTGGTGGGCAGCCCGTAGCGGTGCAGGCGGTCGTGCAGCCCGTCGGCGACCGTCGACTTGCCGGAGCCGTCCGTGCCGACCAGGGCCACGACGACGCCGCGGGTACGCAGTCCGAGCGGCCCGGCGGCCCACAGGGCCGGCACCACCGTGTGGCGCTGTGCCCAGGTGGACGCCACCACCTCGGGCGCGAGGCTCCGGGCGGCCAGGCGCAGCCGGGCCCGCCGCGGCAGGTTGGCGTCGGGTGGGGCGCCGCCGGCCACGGCGATCAGGTCGGCGGCGACCCGGTGGCCGAGCTGCGCGGCGAGCCGCCGGCCGAGGTCCCTGCGGTGACCGGGCTCGGCCGCGGCCCAGGCCGCGCGTGCCTCGTCGAGCCGGGGCCGGTCGGGCACCCGGCCGCGCAGCACCGGGCGCACGAGCAGGTCGGCCGTCGCGGCGGCGCCGGTGAGGCGGTGCGTGCCCGGATCGACGGTGACCTTGGCGGCGGGCACGAGCAGCACGGGGCCGACGCACAGGTCGCCGTAGGTCACGTCGACTACGGCCGGGCCGGTGGTGGTCTCGATCGCCAGGCTCACGTGCCGCAGGCGGCGCGGGTCGTGCGCCTCGGCCACCCGGGCGGCGGCGAACGCGCGGGCGAGCACGTCGACCGGGTCGCTCTCGGAGGGCGGCGCGGAGTACCAGATGTCGAGGTCCTTGGGCCCGGTGTCGGCGGCCCAGCGCTCGGCCGCCCCGGCCTCGCCCTGCCAGGCCCAGGGCCGCCCGCCGGCGTCGAGGGCGATGGCGACGGCCGCCAGCAGATCGGGCCGGCTGAGCCCGGAGGCCGCCGGTTCGGAGGCCTCCGGATGGCCGGCCTGCGGATCGGACGCTTGCGGCGCGTCGGAGGCGGCGCCCGCCGCGGTGCCCTGCGGTGGCCGCCGATCCGCGCCGAGTTGCCGATAATCAGTCATTTCATCCCGATTATGGACCCCGGGGCCCGCCCCGCGTCCCCGGTTTCGTGACCAGGTTCGCCCGACAATCGGACAGGTCGGCGTCCCGGCCGTCGATAGAGACGGTGTGACCCCCCTTGCCGGCCGAATCGCGCGCCTCGCCGCCCTGGGCGCCGCGCCCATCGCCGTCGCCGTCGCCGTGCAGAGCGCCGGCAACCTCGCCTTCCACGCGGTGGTCGGCCGCCTGATGGACCCCGGCTCGTACGGCGCCCTGGGCGCGGTGCTGAGCGCGATGGTGATGCTGGGCGTCCCGCTGGGCGCGTTGCAGACCGCCGCCTCCGCCCTGGTCGCCGAGCACGGCCTGACCCGGGAGACGACCCGCCGGACGCTGCGCTCGGTCGCCCTCTGGTCGTTGCCGCCAGCGCTCCTCGTCCTCGGCTGCGCGCCGCTGCTGCGCGACTACTTCCACCTCGCGTCGCTCGCCGAGGCCGCGCAGCTGGCCCCGTACCTGGTCGTGGCCGCCGTGACCGCGGCGGCCCGCGGGCTGCTGCTCGGCGCCCGGCGGGTGGGCACGGTCGCGATGACCTACCTCGTCGCCACCGTGGTCCGGCTCACGCTGGGACTGGTGCTCGTCATACCCTTCGGCGTCTCGGGCGCCCTGGCCGGAACCGTCGTCTCGGAGGTCGCCGCCCTGCTCTTCGCGGCGCGGCGGATGCGGGGCCCGGCCGGCGCCGGCACGTCGGGGCTGCGGCTCGGCGCGGTCGCCTACGCCGGGATCGCGGTCACCGGCATGTTCCTGTTCTCCACCGCCGACCTGCTGCTCGCCCGGCACCACCTGGGCGACGCCGCCTCCGGCTCGTACGTCGCCGCCGCCACCGTGGCGAAGACCGTGCTGGCGCTGCCGGCGGGGATCATGGCGGCCGTCTTCCCGCGGCTGCTCGCCGCCTGGCCGACCGCCGGGCGGGGGCGGGCGCTGCTCACCAGCGGCGCCGCCGTCGCCGCGCCGGCCGTGCTGGGCGCCGCGGTGATCGTCGCGGTGCCCTCGCTGGTGCTGAGCGTGCTCTACGGCGACGGGTACGCCGACGCGGCCGGCCTGGTCCGCGCGCTGGCGAGCGTCGCCGCGCTGACCTGCCTGGTGTCCGTGCTCACCCACGCCGCGATGGCCCGCCGGTCGCGCACGATCGCGGTCCCCTGGGCCGGCGCCGTGCTCGAGATCGCGCTCATCGAGGTGTGGCACGGCTCCGCGGCGCAGATCGCCGCCTGCTCGGCCGCCGCCCTCGTCCCGACGCTGCTGCTGATGGCCGCGCTGGAGGGCCGGCCGTGGGCGCGCGCACCGCGGGCGAAGGCTCAGGTCGTCACCGGCGGTGCCGATCCTTCCCATACTGCCGCTACCGCGGCCTGACCCGCGGAGGCCCCGTGCGCATCCTCGTTCTGAACTGGCGCGACCTGACGCACCCGGCCGCGGGCGGCGCGGAGGTCTACACCGAGCAGGTCCTGCGCCGCTGGGCGCGGGCCGGCCACGAGGTGACGCTCTTCGCCGCGGCCGTCGCCGGGCAGCCCGCCGCCGAGATCGTCGACGGCTACCGGGTGGTGCGCGCCGGCAGCCGGTTCACCGTGTACCGCGAGGCCCGCCGCTGGTGGCAGCGCTACGGTCGGGGCCGCTTCGACGTGGTCGTCGACGAGACGAACACCGTGCCCTTCCACGCACACGAGTGGGTCGACGACGGCGCCCGCACCGTCGCGCTGGTGCACCAGACCTGCGAGGAGATCTGGCACCACAACGCCCCGCCGCTGGCCGCGCACCTCGGCCGGTACGTGCTCGAGCCGCGCTGGCTGCGCCGGCTGGCCGGTTCGCCGATCCTGGCGGTCTCGGACTCGACGCGCGACGCGCTGGCCCGCTTCGGCGCCCGCGACGTCACCGTCGTGCCCGAGGGCTACGAGTCGCCGGCCGTCCTGCCGGAGGTCGCCAAGGAGGAGCAGCCGACCGCCGTGTTCTGCGGCCGGATGGTCAGCTACAAGCGCCCGTGGGACGTGATCCAGGCGGTGCGGTTGGCCCGCCGGGAGATCCCCGACCTGCGGCTCTGGATGATCGGCGGCGGGCCCATGCTCGCCAAGCTGCAAGCGGCCGCCCCGGAGGGCGTCGAGTTCCTCGGCCGGGTGTCCGAGGCGGTCAAGCACGACCGGATGGCGCGGGCGCACGTGCACCTCTCGACGAGTGTCCGCGAGGGCTGGGGCCTGGTCGTCACCGAGGCCGCCGCGCTGGGCACTCCCACGATCGCGTACGACGTGCCCGGGCTTCGCGACTCGACGCGTGCCGCGCGCGGCGTCGTGGTGCCGCCGGAGCCGCAGGCCCTCGCGCGCCGGCTCGGCGAGCTGTTGCCGGCCCGGCTGAGCGAGCCGTTCCCCGCGCTGCCGCACGGCGGGGCGCACGGCTGGGACGAGGTCGCCGCGACCCTGCTGGCCGCGGTGGAGCAGCGCGCCCGGGTGCCGCAGGGCGTGCACGCCTCGACCGTGGTCAAGAGCCGGAGAGGTCACAAGAACCAGCTTCGGGGCGCCGACGCTTAACCCGCGGTGACCTCGTCGATATCAGTATCGAAGTGGTGAAAGCAGCTCATAATAGGTGGAATTCGCACGCACCGGCTCCCACCGGCCTTGGAGACTGCCCGATGACAAGCCACCCCGTGGTGTCGGTGATCGTTCCCGCCTACAACAGCGCGCCGCTGCTGCGTGACTTCCTGGGCGCGTGCGCCGCCTCGGAGTACCGGGACTTCGAGGTGATCATCAACGACGACCTGCGCTCCACGGACGGCACCAGCGCGCTGACCGCGCAGTTCCGGGCCGACGGCCTGGACGTGACGTATCTGCGGGAGAACCGCTCGATGGCACAGGGCCGCAAGCGCGGCGCGGCCGAGGCGCGCGGATCGATCCTGCTGCACCTCGACTCCGACATGAAGGTCACCCCCGGCCTGCTGGGCGAGTGCGTCGACCTGCTCTCGGGCGGCTACGACGCCCTGGTCATCCCGGAGGAGTCGTTCGGCACCACGTTCTGGGCCTCCTGCAAGTGGCTGGAGAAGAAGATCTACGACGGGGTGGAGCAGATCGAGTCGCTGCGCTGCGTGCGGCGCGAGATCTACGACCGGCTCGGCGGCCACGACGAGCGGATGGTCTTCTCCGAGGACAAGGACTTCGACCTGCGGGTGCGCGAGGCCGGGTTCGCGATCGGCCGGACCCGCAACTTCCTCTACCACAACGAGGGCGACCTGCGGCTGGGCAAGACCATGCGCAAGAAGCTGGGCTACTCCGGCACCGCCGACCTCTTCGCCGCCGAGCATCCCGAGGCGTACCGGTGGCAGACCAACATCTTCAACCGCTTCGCCCTGTACCTGAAGAACTTCCGGTACGTCTTCTCGCACCCGCTGCTCTACGGCGGCCTGTGGGTGATGAAGGTCGGCGAGTTCGGCTTCGGCGCGCTCGGCCAGGTGCGGCACAAGCTGGCGGTCCGCAAGCTGGACAGCGGCGTACGCGGGGGTGCCGCATGACCAGGGTCGCGCACGTGATCTCCGAGTTCTCGGCCCGGGAGGCGATGGGCCGCACGGTCACCGAGATGGCCAACCGGATCCCCGGCGAGCACCACCTCATCACCACCCACGCGCTCGACGGCCAGGACGCGTTCAACGGCGTGCACGAGATCGGCGGCGCGCTGGAGACGTTCCCGCTCGGGCGCGGGGACGCCCTGCGCGACGCGCTCGACAAGATCCGGCCGGACCTGGTGCACCTGCACGCCGGCGCGCTCGGCCCGTTCCTGGCGCTGCTGCCGGCGCTGCGGGGGCACCGCAAGCTGCTCACCGCGTACGCCTGGCCGACCCTGCCCAGCCCGGGCGCGTGGCGGCGGGCCACCGTCTCGGAGATGCGCAGCTCCAACGTGCTGCGGCTGCGGGTCCTGGTGACCACGGTCCTGCCGGTACCGCTCGCCGCCGCCGCGCTGCGCCGGGCCGGGGTGACCACGGTGCTCACCCCCGACCCCCGGGTCGCCGACCGGCTCGGCGGCCGGCGCGGCCTGAACGTCGTCCGGTTCAGCTCCGGCGCGCCGGTCGACCCGCGCCGGGCCCGGTTCGACTCCGAACGGCCGACCATCGTCTTCGCCGGCCGCGCGGAGGGGGTCCGCGGCCTGGACACCCTGCTGGCCGCGTTCCCCCGGGTCAGGGCGGCGGTACCCGGCGCGCGGCTGCGGCTGCTGCTGATCCCGCGCCCGGAGCTGCCGCGGATCCTGGCCCGGGCCGGCGCGGCCGGCGAGGCCATCGAGGTGGTCACCGAGCCGGTGCCGGACCTGCTGGCCGAGCTGGCCGCCGCGCAGGTGGGCACCTGGCCGTTCAAGTTCGACTACACCACCTCGCCGCCGGCGATGGCGCTGGTCGAGGCGATGGCCGTCGGCCTGCCCGTCGTCGGCACCGACGTCGCCTGCGTCCGCGCGGTCCTCGACCACGGCGTGAACGGCCTGTCGGTGCCGCCGGCCGACGCACCGGCCCTGGCCGGCGCGCTGGTCACCCTGCTGCGCGACGAGGCGACCTGGCAGCGGTACGCGAAGGCGGGGCTGGAGTCGGCGACACGGCGGATGGGCTGGGAGCGGGTCGCGGAGACGACCGCCGCGGCGTACTCCGCCGTGCTCCGGTCCTAGCCGCAGGCCGGGGCGGCGCCGCCCCGGTGGGGCGGCGCCGCGTCGGCGCTACGGCGCCTGGATCCGCGTGGGGATCGAGTACTCGCTGCCCGCCGGGCCACCGACCTGGTAGGCGACGACGTCGTAGGAGCCCGAGCCCTGCGTGTCGGTCCAGCCCTCGGTGGCGGTGCCGGCGACCAGCCCGATGCGGTCCATCAGGTGGACCTCGCCGACCTCGGCGTTGTCGATCGCCGACAACACCCGGGCGTAGGCCGCACCGGCCGGCGCCGCGGTGTTGTACGAGCTGGTGATCCAGCGGTCCGTGCCGTCGAACGTGTACTGGTTGGTGCTGAAGAACTTTCCGCCGATCGCCACCCCGGACGCGTCGAACCACTGCACGCCGGTGCGCACCTTGCGGCCGACGGTCTGCGCCTTGTACGAGGCGACCGCGGTGTACGACTGGCCCGCGGTGACCGGGGTCAGCGGGCCGACCGCGCTGATCAGGCCGGCGCCCGTGGTCGTGAGCGCCAGGGATGCGGCTCCCACGCCCGGTGCGGCCGCCGCGGTGACCCGGCTGACCGAGGTGCGGCTGGCGGCGGTCCAGCCGCCGAGGCCGTTCTCCAGCGTCGCGGCGTCCGCCGACAGCAGGTTGCCGGGGATCTCCCCGCCGACCGGCAGGTCGGCCACGAGCTCGCCGTCGCGGTACACCCGGTACCCGCCGACGAAGACGTTGGGCAGCGCGTAGACCTCCTTCCAGGTCAGCTTGACCCCCTCCGGGGTGCCGACGGCGGGCTGCGCCTCGGGCGACTCCGGGGTGTTCTTCCCGTACCGGTAGGGGCCGACCACGAGGGCGCCGAAGGAGTTGTCCGGGTAGGTGCCGCTGGAGTCGGTGAGCACGGTGTCGGCCGCGGTGGTGGTGGCCGTGCGGGACCCGATCTGGACGCCGTACCAGGTGTTCGTGCCGCCCGAGACGACGTTGCCGTAGATCTTGTCGCCCCGCCCGGCGGACAGCCCGACGCCGACCGTCTCGAAGGTGCCGCAACCGGTGCCGTAGCTGCTCGTGCCGCGCTGGCCGACGCCCGTGATGACGTTGCCGGTGATCGTGTCCGCCGCGGTCTTGGCGGCCTCGAAGCAGCCGTACACGAGGACGCCGGACTCGGCCGGGTTCTCGATGATGTTGCCGGTGATCACGTTGCCGCCGCCGGACCACAGCGTGTGGTTCGTGAGGTCGGCCGGGTCCACGTAGGCGTCGGAGCGTCCGATGCTGCCGTCGGGGTCCTTGTAGTCGTTGTAGTTCACCGTGATGCCGGCAAAGTACGAACCCACGATCCGGTTGCCGCGCACGATGTTGCGCGCCGGGTTGGTGACGTCCTTGTTGGTGCCGGTCGGGGTGTAACCCACGTTCGTCTTGAGGACGATGTGCCCGCCGTTGAACAGGTTGTCGCTCACCTCGGAGTCGGTGACCGCCTCCAGGTAGACCGAGCCGTTGTCGGGCCGGCTGAACCGGGTGAGCATCGCCGGGTCGGTGTACACGGTGTTGTTGCGGAACACCAGGCCCTTGGCGTTGGTGAAGTCGAGGGCGTTGCCGAGCTGGGTGCCGTCGAACTGGTTGTCGGACACCACCGTGTCGGTGGCGTTGCCGCCGCCGCCGATGTTGTCCTCGTCTCCGGAGCCGGCGCCGCCGCGGTTGTCGAAGCGGTTGTCGACGGCCCGCACGCCGGTCGTGCCCCGGATCCACAGCTTGAAGTACTCGAGATTGGTGAACCGGACGTGCCGGATGGTCCACCTGTCGCCGGCCGAGACGCCACCGCCCGCGTTGTTGCCGGCGCCGTGGTCGCAGGCCACGGCCGGCGGGACCACCTCGTCGGTAAGACCCGCGCCGGCCTTGCAGCTGCCGTTGACCGCGAGGTCCGAGATCAGGTTGGTGCTGCCCGCGACGGGTGTTGCGCCGAATTCGGGCCGCACGAGGAACGAGTTCTTGAAGTTCGCGTGGCTGCCCGGCGCGATGACCAGCGTGGTGTCGGTCATGCCGGCGCCGCGCAGGTTGACGTTCGGCTGCAGGTTCAGCGCCTTGGTCAGGGTGTAGACGCCGGCCGGCAGGAACACGGTGGCCGGTGCGGCAGACGTGCCGCGGGCGGCCGCCGCGGCGACCGCGCCGTTGAGCGCGGCCCAGTCGTCCAGGCCGCCGCCGCGCGGCGCGCCCGCCACCGCGCAGCCCGGGTCGGCCGCGCAGGCCTCCGCGGTCAGCGCCGGGTCGCCGACCGTCGGGGCCAGGGTGTACCCGGTGCCCTCCGGTACCGAGGCCGGTGCGGCCGAGGTGAATGCGAGCTGAGCGGTCAGGGTGGTCAGCACGGTCGTGCCGAGCACCGCCACCGTTCTGGGGAATCTCCTGATCAAGGGATCCTTCTTTGTTCGTTGCCCCGCCGGATCGGTCCCCTGCGGCGGAGCGGGACAGGGGGGAGCCCCCACGACAAGGGTCGTGGGGTCGAAAAAGGGGCGGATCAGGCCCGGTTGCGCCGGGCCGCGGAACGGATCACGCCGTCGAGCAGGGCACGCAGGCGGCCGGTGTGCCGCTCGGTGGCCCAGGCGAACAGCCAGCCGGCGCCGACCAGCCCCGCGCTGAGCGCCGACAGGGCCAGCCAGTGCGCCGGCGTCGACGACCACCGGTGCGAGACCTGCGGCGCCAGCAGGGCCGCGATCAGCGCGGCGATCGGCAGGTGCACCGCGTACAGCGAGTACGACGAGTCCGCGTACCGGGACAGGGCGTCGAGGCCCCGGCCGGGCAGGCCGGTCCAGCGCAGGTCCTGGACCAGCAGGGCGAGCAGGACCGTGGTGGCACCCGCGAGCAGCAGCACGTTGCGGCTGGAGTAGCTGACCTGGGTGGCGTACAGCGCGGCCGCCAGCGCCACCACGGCACCCGCGCGGACCAGCGCCAGCACGCTCGGGCGCAGCTCCGCCAGCACCTCGGCGATGTGCTTGCGGAACAGGGCCACCACGGCGCCCATCAGCCACACCGGCAGGTACATCAGGACCGCCGGGCCCGCGACGGCGCAGACGGCGAGCAGCAGAACCGCGCTGAGGATCCGCTTCGGCATGCCGCCGCGGCCCTTCCAGGCGTACAGCGCCAGCGGGAAGATCGCGTAGAAGGCCGCCTCGTAGGCCAGCGACCACAGCGAGGCGTTCGTGCCGTACGTGGGCACGGCGATCGTCTGCAGGAAGCCGATGTTGCCGAGGGCGGTCAGCGGGGTCAGCCGCCCCGCCAGGTCCTCCGCCGGCACGGTGTGGTGGTACGCCGGGTCGCCGAGGTAGATCGAGGTGTGCCCGAGCAGCGCGAGGCCGACGTTGTCGAGGACGGCCGTGAGCACCACGGCCGGAACGAGCACGATCCACAGCCGGCTCAGGCGCGCGGTGGCGTAGCCCGCCCACCGGAACCGGTCCTGCCGGAAGGCCGCGAGCACGCTGCCGCCGACCCAGTAGCCGCTGAGCACGAAGAACACCAGCACGGCCGCCGGGCCCAGCCCGGTCACCACGTACAGGGCCCGGGTCAGCACGCCGTCGCCCGCCTCGGCCGCGTCGACGAAGAGCAGGGTGCGCAGGTGGAAGACGACCACGAGGACGGCCGCCGCGGTACGCAGCGCGTTGAGCGCCCGATGGGTACCGTGCTGAGCCGGCGCGGCGGCCCGGACCGGGGCGGGGATGGTGGCTGTCATACGCGGGCTCCTGCCGGCGAGAAGAGTGCGGTCCCGGCCGGGGACCGGTGGCACCGGCCGGGCCGGTCTCCCATCGGTCCGCGTGCCGTCGGCATGAGGTCTTTGCTGATCACAGTCGGTGTCACCGGCCTCATCGACAGGACGCCTCGCCCCTGTCGAGCGGGCCGTCGACGCCGACCGCGCGGAAGTTCCAGCTCCACGAGTCCGGCTTGAGCTCCAGGTCCAGGACGCCGTGGTGGTCGAAGTCGACGAACTCCCCGGCCGGGGGCTTGGCACCCAGCGGCAGGTTGCCGTGCTCGTCGCGTCCGCCGTCGCCGGCACCCGGCCGGTAGTGTGCCTGGCCGCCCGTGCCCACCACGTACTGGCGCACGCCGAGCGGGTCCTTCTTCCCGTCGGGGTTGAGCGGGCCGAACCGCTCGTAGTCGGCGTCGTGGCCCGACAGCACGAGCTCGACCCGGTGCTCGTAGAGGGTGCGGAACAGGTCCGCCGTGCGCGAGTCGGAGCCGGCGATGCCCGACGACCAGCGGGGGTGGTGCCACGCGGCGATCACGCACTTGCGGTCGGTGTTCCTCAGGTCCTCGTCGAGCCAGGTCTGCTGCGGCGAACCCTTGCCGCAGCCGCCCGCGACCGCGGAGCAGTTCGAGTTGAGCACCACCAGGTGCCAGCGGCCGAGCTCCTGCGACCAGTACCCCGTCGGTTCCTTGATCTGCTTGCCGAAGTACGCGGTGAACGAGTTGGCGTCCTGCACCTTGTACTCCTGGTTGCCGAAGACCGGCACCGTGCGGCTCAGCAGCCGCCCGAAACCCGGCCCGTACACGGTGCGGTACGCGTCCAGGGTCGGCAGTTCGTACTGGAAGTCGCCGAGGCCCAGCAGCGCGTCCGGATTCAGCGCGACCGCCAGGTCGGAGACCTGCTGGTGGCGGCAGCGGTCGTTCGCGCCGGTGGCGAAGTCAGGGTCGTCCGGATCGCAGGCCATGTCGCCGACCGCGGCCACCCGGACCGTTTCCGGCCCGGTGGAGCAGCGGCTGAGCAACGCCACCGCGACGAGGAGGAGCACCACGGCCAGCGCGACGACCACCCGCGGACGGCGGCGACCGCCGGTCAGGGCGGCACGGCGGACCAGCCGGGGTGCGGACCCGGCGACCCGCCGGAGCAGGGTACCGATCATCGGAATCGCCTCCACAGCATGCGCAGCGCCGGGCGTAGCCGCGGCCGGCGTGCCCGCAGCAGTCCGATCCGCCGGCCGCGGCGGCGCAGCCGGGACAGCGGCGGTTCGATCCACGGGCAGCGGCGGCGTAGCGTCGCCAACGGGCCGCCCCGGCCGCCGGACAGGCGGAACGCGTACATGAACATCAGCGACGCGGCGACTGTGACCGGCAGCAGGTAGAACGCGTAGCGGCTGATTCGCGCCGGGGCGTAGCGCATCGTCACGGTGCCGCCCTCGGGCAGCAGCCAGCCGTTCATCCAGCCCTGGAGGGTGACCTTGCGGGCGCCCTCGACGCCGGTGAGCATCCAGCCGGGCGCGGCGCTCTCGGCGAGCGCGACCGCGGTGGGCCCGGAGGTGGTGACGGTGCCGGTGAACTGCGTCGGGTTCTGCTTGCTGTAGTCCACGATGGACTTGGTCGCCGGCGCGGCGTCGCGCACGAGCACGATCGCGTTGGGGCTGGCCATCGGGCGCAGCCGCACCCCGCGGTACTCCACCTGCGCCTGGCGCTCCTCCTTGAGGTCACGCAGCCCGTACAGGTAGAGGCGGGTGTCGACCGCGGCCGGATCGGGCGTGATCAGCGCCTCGTACGACGTCCAGCCCTGGTACATCGCCACCGCGGGCAGCGTGCGGCACAGGTCGGGGCCGCGCAGGTACAGGCAGAAACGGGGGTTGCGCAGCGCGACGCTGCGCGCCTCCATGGAGAGCTCGTACAGCGACGACGCGCCCATGTCCGACGCCGGCGCGCCGATGCAGGCCAGGTGCCGCACCGCCTTGAGCGTGTACGTCGTCTCCCCGTCCGACCCGACCTGCGACTCGGCGTCCAGGCCAGCCTGCTCGGCGGTCTGGTCGTCGTAGCGGTAGCAGTCCTCCAGCGGCTCGAACGGCGCGAGCACCGTACCGGCCGGGCCGCCCTCGACGCGCAGCTCGTGCTTGCCGGCCTCGAGCCCCACCTTGACCTCGGGGACGGCCGGCGGGAAGACCGTCTTCGTGGCGACCGCCTCCAGCGCGTCGACACGCAGGCCGCGGTATTCGGTGACGGTCTTCGGCTTGAGCCGCTCGCCGACGTCGGCGTGCAGGATGATCTGCAGCTCGTCCGCGAGGCTGTCCATCGTGACGACCTTCTCGTAGGAGGCCCAATCGTCGTCGAGCACCGGGCGGGCGCTCAGCTCGCAGCCGGCGACACCGGCCTGCCACAGGCAGATCTGCGGGCGGGTGCCGGCGATGCTGCGGTACTGCAGCCGGACCCGGTACATCTGGCCCGGTTTCGCGTCGCGGACCACCACCTTGGTGCAGGCGGCGTGGTCGGCGGCGGTCAGCCGTACGGTGCGGCCCGCCGGCGTGTCCTTGACGGTCTGCGCGAACCCCAGCTCCTTCCACGGCCGGGGCTCGTAGTTGTTGCAGTCGAAGACCGGGGAGTATCCGGTGGCCTTGACCGGCTTCGCCGCGGTGGCCAGCAGCGTGATGTCGGTGGCGGAGCCGACCGGCACCGAGGCCGGCGTGCCCGGGCCGTCGAGCGAAACGGTCCGGCCGCCCGTGCTGATCGCGCGGATCTCGCGGCCGGCGGGTATCGGCACGGACAGGGCGGGGCGCCTCGACACGGCCATGCCGTCCACCTTGACCACCGTCGGGTCCTCGAGCAGCAGGCGCGAGTTCGCGGTGTCCAGGCGGGGCGTGAGCACCGCGGCGGCGCGGGCGCGCTGGGCGAGGGTGTATTGGCCGGCGGCCACGTCGATGGTCGTGGTGGGCGAGCCGCTGTCGACGGCGGGCACCGGCCAGTGCACGACGTCCGGCGTGACCGTGACGGTGTCGTCCACCTGGGGGCTCATGGCTACGGGCGAGGTGTCCTTGCGCGCGGCGATCGCCGTGCGGGTGTCGACGGTGCCGAGCACCGCCGCGCCGGCGTCGGGGCGGGCCGGCGCGTCCAGGACCCGGTCGTACGTGCGCATCGTCGGGCTGGTGCCGTCGCCGAACTTCCACATCTGCAGCGTGCCGTCGACGTCGAGCTGGGCGCCGGGCACCCGGCTCATGGCCGCGCCGAGGATGCGGTCGTCGGCGAAGTACCGGTTCGGCAGGCCGCGGACGAGGTCGTGCCGCACGATGACCCGGCTGACCCCGATGGCGTCGAGCAGCTTGGGCACCGGCGTCAGGTCGCCGGCGAGCAGGGCGGTCTCCACGGCGTGCACGTCGGCGCCGAAGCCGGGCACCTCGCCGAAGTAGCCGCCGGGCTTGGGCGCCACCACCGGATGCTGGATGAGCAGGTTGGCGATGCTGTCCGCGCCGAAGAAGCCCCACGTGGTGGGCATCTGGTAGTAGTCGTCCAGAGGCAGCACGAGCACCTTGCCCGGACCCGGGTCGGCGTCGATGTGGCTGGCCATGTTCCACCACTCCGGTGGGACCCGCACGTGGGTGGACGGCTGGGTGGGCCGCTCGTCGGGCATCACCTCGCCGGTGTACAGCGGGTACGGGTAGGCGAGCACCAGCAGCAGCGGGGTGACCGATCCCGCGTACGCCAGCCGCCGCGGCCAGCCCGGCAGCCTGAGGCGGGGCAGGGCCTTCAGCCGCTGCGCCGTGCCCTCGACGCCGATGGCGAGCAGCACGGCGAAGAAGAGGATGAGCAGCTGTCCGAGCTTGCTCATCGGCTCCCTGAACAGCCAGAAGCCCGGCGCGTGCTGGTACAGGAACATGTTGATCTCGGAGAACGGCGGGCGCAGGCCCTTGGCCAGGAACACGAAGACGAGGACCAGGGCGATCAGGCCGAACGCGACCCGGCGCAGGCGGCGCGGGGCCAGCAGCGGCACCAGGAACACCAGCGCGGGCAGCAGGTAGCGGATCCAGATCCACCACGGGCGGTCCAGGTCCGCGGCGAACGGCAGGTACTGCGGACGGAACCAGGCCCAGTTGGCCACCATCGTGAGGATGTTCGGCGGCGAATTGTTGACCTGCGACCAGGACCAGTTCGTCGGGTCGGTGAAGGTGGCGTTCGCGGTGGCACCGCCGCCGCCGACGAAGCTCTGTGAGAGCGGGACGAGCCAGTAGGCGTTGAGCGCGATCGCCCAGGGCGCGGCGAACACGAACCACTTCAGCAGGCGTACGGCCCCGGACCGGCCCAGCACCAGCGCGGCCAGCAGCGGGGTGCCGCCGACCGCCCACGCGTATGCCACCACCAGCATCGGCGGGTTGAAGGCGAGGAATGACGTCGGCATCAGCGCGAACCCGGCGATCGGCGTCGGCACCCGCCGGCCCTGCGCGACCCGAATCGCGATGCCGGTGATCAGGGCTACCGAGCCGACCGAGATGATGTTCAGCGGGTTCGGCAGCCGGGTCAGGAAGAAGCCGTTGAGCAGGCCGAAGGCGCCGGCCGTCACGATCGCCGCCTGGTTGCGCACGAACGCGCCGGCCAGGTACGCCACGCCGAAGCCGACGAGGCCGTAGATGCAGATGTAGAACAGCCACTGCGCGGAGTACTCGGTCAGCCCGACGGCCCGGCAGGCCCCGATCAGGATGAACTCGAAGCCCCGCGCCATGGTGTACCCGGCGGAGCCGGTGCCGGTGGTCTGGTGGTTCCACGACCAGGTGGCCTCGGGGGCCCACCCGCGCCGGATGAAGGCGCCCATGTCGCCACCGGCGATGAACGTGCCGGTGCGGAACCACTGGCTGACGATGAGCGCGTTGAGCGCGAGGACGATCAGGTAGGGCCGGGAGGTGGGCCACGCGTCACGCGGGAGGAGCCGTCGCACGTCGCTGTTCCTCCTCACCGAGCACGTCCGCGGTGCGGCCCGGCCGGGCGCGCTGCCCGTAGAATCGGCCGTTGCGGTCCCGCCCTGAGATATGGCGCCGCCGCAGGTCAGGTCTGGTCGGGTGGCGGCTGTCTGCGCAGCCCGAGCAGGCCGAGCGGCACGGCGCACGCGCTCAGCGCCAGACCGATCAGCGAGGCCCAGTACACGACGTCGAGGTGGCCGAGCGCGTGCGCGGGCCCGCAGGCGGCGAAGATGGCCGCGGCGAGGGCGAGGGGTACCCGCCACAGCCGCTCGGCGAGCGCGGGCAGGTCGAGGACGCGGTAGTGGCGGGCCGGTTCCGGGGGCAGTTCGACGACGATGTCGATGTCGGTGTCGAGCGTCATGGCACCTTCTCCCCGCATCGGCGGACACCCACACGACGAGCCGGGTCCGGTATCTGCTCCATCGGCGCACGGCGTTGCCGGTTGAGCCTTACCGCGGCCCGCCCTTCTCCCGCGGCGTAACTTCAAGGTTGGCTCAGGCGGCGGGCAAGGTTGACTCGGGTCCATTCCCCCGGCGGCCGCGATGCCGCAACCTGATGGACATGCGGAACTCAGCCACCCCCGGTCGCAACGCCCTCGTCATCCTCCTGACGATGCTCGGTCTGTGCGGTGCGCTGCTGCTGGCGCCGGCGGCGCCGGCCGGCGCCGCCACCAAGGCCGGCACGGACAAGCTCGTGCTCAGCTGGGTCGAGGGCGGCAAGCAGCTGCAGGTGAGCGGGTCCGCGTACCGGCCGCGGGCCGTCGTCGACGTCCGCCTCGGCAGCGCGCCGATCCAGCAGGCCCGCAGCGACGAGAACGGCCAGGTGCGGGTCTCGGTGCCGCAGGCGCTCATCGCCGCCGGGCAGTCCGGCGCGAGCATCATCGTGGCCGGCCGCTCGGTCTCCGGCGCGTCGCGCGTGCTGATCTCCGCCGTCCCGCCGCGTGCGACGGGCCTCGGACCGGTCGACTTCCTGCCCTGGTCGCTCGCCGCGATCGCGGTCGGCGGCATCCTGCTCGGCGCCCTGCACCGCCGCCGGTCGCGCCGGCCGGCCGCCGCGACCGCCGCCAAGGTCGCCCCGCTCGGCTTCCACGGCCTGCAGGCCGCCTGATCCGGTACCCGCTACCTGAAACCGATCTGCTCCCCAACGCTTCCCCGTTCGCCCCCAGCTTCCCGCAGCCTTTGCGAGTGGACCCAACCCCCCAGGTCCCGCTCCCCCGAAAGGTCAGCGCATGGGATATGCGGCGCGAACGCTGGTCGAGGCGATCCCCGGTCCGGCAGCGATCGTGGACGCGGACGGCCGCGTCCTGGTCGCCAACGGACGCTGGCGGCCGGACGGCGACGACGCGTACCCCGGCGAGGGCACCCTCCTGACGGACGGGGCCGGCGGTTGCCCGGCACACGACCGGATGCTGTCCGCCGCCCGGCAGATGACGCCCCAGTCGCCGCCCAAGGTGCTGGCGTGCGGGTGCGACGCTCCGGGCCGGGGCGGCGTACGGGTCGCGCACCTGGAGAGCGACTGCGGCGCGCACCGCAGGCTGGTCACCGTCGAGTGCGCCGCGGCACCGGACGACGACGCCGCGTACGACGACGCCGCGGCACACGCCAAGTCGCAGTTCCTGGCCCTGCTCGGGCACGAGATCCGGACACCCGTCACCACCGTCGTCGCCGCGGTCGAACTGCTGCGCGCCCAGCCGCTGCAGCAGGAGGTCCGCGAGGTCGTCGACAGCGTGCACCGGTCCGTGCACGCCCTCAAGGCCCTGACCGACGACCTGCTCGACCTGGCTCGGCTGGAGACCGGCGTCCTGCGCGTCGAGCGGGAGCCGGTCGCGGTACGCCCGGTGCTCGAGTCCATCGTGGAACCGCTGCAGCAGCAGGCCCGCCGCAAGGGCATCCTGCTGCTGGCGGCGCCCGCACCGGACCTGCCGCCGACGGTGCTCGGCGACGTGCACCGGCTCCGCCAGGTGCTGACCTGCGTGGTCGGCAACGCGATCAAGTTCACCGAGGCCGGAGAGGTCGTGGTCACGGCCGCGACCGACGGCGACAACGCGTACCAGATCATCGTCTCCGACACCGGGCCCGGCATCCCCGCGGCCGACCGGGCGCGCATCTTCGCCCCGTTCGTGCAGGCGGACTCCTCCGC
Organism: Actinoplanes sp. NPDC049118; assembly: GCF_040648555.1. Classification (NCBI taxonomy): domain Bacteria; kingdom Bacillati; phylum Actinomycetota; class Actinomycetes; order Micromonosporales; family Micromonosporaceae; genus Actinoplanes; species Actinoplanes sp. NPDC049118. The sequence continues at coordinate 51,862 of NZ_JBEZDY010000026.1, read as the reverse complement.
CGCCCGCCGGCACGAGGGTGCCGGCCTCGGCCTGGCGCTGGCCGCCCGGCTCGTGGAGTGCATGGGCGGCACGATCGAGGTGCAGTCGCAGCCGGGCGAGGGCTCGCAGTTCCTGATCCGGCTGCCGCTGCAGGCCACGCCGCAGCAGCCGGGCGAGAAGGCGCCGCTGCCGCTGACCCACCGCCGGATCGCGGTCGTCGCGCCGTCGCCGCGCTCGGTGCTGGCCCTGTCCTGGCTGCTCAAGAGCGCGGGCGCCGAGCCGGTGCCGGTGCCCTTCGAGGACCTCGCCCTGCGGGTCCGGGACGTCGACACGGTCCTGTGGTGCGACGACTCGCACGACCCGGAGGCCGTACGCCGCGCCGACACGGTCATCGAGCTGCTCGGGCCGACCGGCCGGGCCCAGATGATCAGCACCACGGACCCGCGTACCGGCATCGTCCGCAAGCCCGACGTGCTGACCGCCCCGCTGGTGCTCCGCCGCCTGGTGGCGGCACTGAACCGGGAGCGAACGGGCGTGCGCGGCGCGCCGATCACGGTGCCGCCGCTGAGCCCGGGCCGGGTGCTGCTGGCCGAGGACAACGACGTCAACCGGACCGTCTTCCGCCGCATGATCGAGCTCCTGGGCGTCGAGTGCGACACCGTGGCCGACGGTTCCGCCGCCGTGAGCGCGCTGCTCGGTGAGACCGCGTACGACGTGGTGCTCATGGACGTGCAGATGCCCCGTACCGACGGGCTGGAGGCCACCCGGCAGGTCCGGTCGGCCGACTGCGACACGCCGATTCTGGCCCTGACCGCGACGGCGCTGCGCGGCGACCGGGAGCGCTGCCTCGAGGCCGGGATGAACGGGCACCTCAGCAAGCCGATCACCTTGCCCGAGCTGCGGGCCGCGCTGGCGCCGTACCTGTCCGCCCCGGCGGCGGAGGAGGCGCCGGAGGAGGAGCCGGAGCCCGTGGCGGACGACGCCGCGCCGGACCTGAGCAAGCTGCGCGACCTGGAGGAGCAGCTCGAGGACCGGGCGCTGGTCGTCACCACCGTCAACACGTTCCTCTCGCAGCTCGACGTGCGCCGCTCGGCGCTGGCCGAGGCCCTGCGCCGGCAGGACCACGACGCGCTGCGCGCCACCGCGCACACGCTCAAGTCGTCCAGCGCCCTGCTCGGCGCCGATCCGCTCGCCGAGGCGTGCGCCCAGGTCGAGCGCAACGCCATCGCCGGCACCAGCGAACAGGACCTGACCGCGCTGGTCGCGGACGTGGAGAGCGCCGTCGCCGGCGCGATCCGGGTGATGGCCGGGTATCTCGCCGACGAAAGGGCCGACGGTGCAGTACGACGCTGACTCCCCGAGCCCCGATCTGCCCGCCCACGCACCCCGGGACGGTTCTCCCATGCGATTCGCGCCCTCCCGCGCACAGCGGTGGTCGCTGCGCCGACGGCGATTCGCCCGGCTCCCCCGCCGGTACATCGTCTCGACGACGCCGCGGCCCGCCGCCCAGCTCTACGCCGAGCTGGAACGCGAACGCCTGCGCAACGCCGAGCTGGAGCGCCGGGTCTCCGACCTGAGCCGTTCGGTGCAGGACCTCGAGGCCTTCGCCCGCGAGATCAGCCACGACCTCAAGGCGCCGCTGGCGGGCATCTGCGGCTACGCGCAGCTGCTCACCTACCTCGACGTCGGCAACCCCCGCCCGGCGGACTACGACGACTTCGTCGCGGAGATCAACCGGGGCACCGACCGGATGAGCCGGCTCATCGACGACGTGCTGGCCTACTCGACGGTCAGCGGTGCGCCCCTGCATCTGACGACGATCGACCTGGCCGCGCTTGTCGACGACGTGGTGGCGGACCGGGCCGTCGAGCAGCTCCAGCCCAGCGCGGCGTCCCGGCCGGCGCCGCAGATCACCTGGGAGTTCCTGCCCGCGGTCCGCGGCGACCACGGGATGCTGCGTCGGCTGCTGGAGAACCTGCTGGGCAACGCGATCAAGTACGTCCGGCCGGGCGAGCCGGCCCGGGTGCACATCGCCGCGCGTACCGGTGACGACGGGTTCGTCATGGTGGAGGTGACCGACGAGGGTGTCGGCGTACCCGACGGGCAGCACGAGGCGATCTTCGGTGAGCTGCACCGGGCACACGCGGACGCCTACCCCGGCACGGGGCTCGGTCTGACCATCTGCCGGCGGATCGTGCAGCGCCTCGGCGGCTCCATCGGCGCCGACCCGCACTTCCGTCGTGGCGCCCGGATCTGGTTCACCCTGCCGGCGGCCGGCCCGACCGGCGCGGGCCAGGTCTCGGTCGCGGCCGACATGACCCGCTGACCCGGCGGCCTCGCGGCCGCGACTTGCCCAAAAACAGAGACGCGCTTGAGGTCGGCTTGAGGTTCCGAGCCGATCAAGACAGCCGAACAGTTCGAATCGAGAAGAGGCCAGATGGACGCGAGGCGAATGCTCACGAGAGTGGGCTACGGATTGCTCGGAGTGGCGGTGACCATCGTCGGCACGCCGACAGCGGTGCACGCAGCCGCGCCAGCTGCCCCGAAGAGCTTTACGGTCGCCCGCGCGGCGGACGACGTACGAAAGATCAACGTGACGTGGAAGCCGGTCACCGGCGCCGACCACTACGTTGTCGAGAGTGTCGCGGGCAACGTGGAGACGGTGGTGGACGTCCCGTCCTCGACCCTCAGCTACACGGTCGACGCTCCCGATGTGTGTAGCTCGTACAAGATCCGGGTGGGCGCGGCCGACGCCGCCGGGAACACCTCGAGCACCACGTACTGGACGCTGAAGTCGCTGGCGCCGTCCTACGTCTCGGGCGTCGTGAACGGGCGCGAGGACGACGGCAGGACCGTCACGGAGTCGTGGTCGGCCCCGTCGTGGCCCGGCTACACCCCGGTGACCGGGTACCGCGTCGTCTTCACCCGCGCCACGGACGGCGTCGTGCTGTCCGACAAGACCAGCATGGACACCTCGTTCCGCTACGAGGACGCCGACCCGGCCCGCCTCTACACCGTCGCCGTCACCCCGGTGAACGAGTTCGGCGCGTGCGCGACGGCCAAGTCGACGATCGACCGGTACCGTCCGGCCGACCCGACCAACCTGGTGGTGCAGCGCCGCGCGGACGCCGCGAGCACCGTCGAGGTGCTCTGGAAGCCGGCCACGTCCGGCCCCGCGCCCACCTACTACCTGGTGAGCTACGGCCAGGACAAGATCACCAGCTCACTGCGGATCGACGCGCCGGCCACCTCGGCCACGCTGAACCTGGACATCGCCAAGACGTGGATGATCGAGGTCAAGGCCTACAACACGGTCGGCGGCAGCAACGCGGTGACCGGCTCGGTGCCCGTCTGGGTGCCCACGACGACGCCGGCGCCGACGACCCCGCCGACCAGCGAGCCGACCGCGCCCGCCACGCCGAGCGCCCCCGCGCCGAGCGCCCCCGCGGCGACCGACCCGACGGACTCGCCCGACAACCCGGCGACCGACCCCACCTACGGTTCGTCGACGTCCTCGACCACCGTGAGCACCGGCAGCGACCGGACGCCTCCGACGATCACCACGACCCTGTCGCAGGCGCCGAAGAACGGCTGGTTCCGGACGCCTGTCACGATCCACTTCACCTGCGCCGACAGCAGCAGCGCGATCGCGACCTGCCCGGCCGACATCCTCGCCGACAAGGACGGGATGACCCAGCGCTTCTCCGGCACCGCCGTTGACGCCGCCGGCAACACCGCCACCGTCACGCAGACGCTGAGCGTCGACCAGACCCCGCCCGTGGTCACCACCAAGGTCACCGGCACGAAGGGTTCCGACGGCTGGTTCACCTCCGCCCCGTCGATCAACTACACCTGCACCGACACCGTCTCGGGCTACAACACCGTCTCCGTCTGCCCGACCGACACCACGGTCAACAAGGACGGCGCCAACCAGAAGTTCACCGGCACCGCGTGGGACAAGGCGGGCAACTCCGCCACCGACACCGTGTTCGTCAACGTCGACCGGGTGGCGCCCGTCATCACCGCCACCGTCACCGGCGACTCCAACGCCGACGGCTGGTACACCACCACGCCGATCGTCCACTTCACCTGCACCGACACCGGCTCCGGCATCGCGATCTGCCCCGAGGACCGCAAGGTCACCAAGGACGACCCGAGCCAGGAGATCACCGGTACCGCCTTCGACAAGGCGGGCAACAGCTCGGCCGCGTCGGTGACGGTGAACGTCGACCGTACGGCACCCTCGATCGTCGCCTCGGTGATCGGTCAGGCCAGTGAGGACGGCTGGTACAAGACCGCCCCCACGGTCCACTTCACCTGCACCGACGCGGGCACCGGCATCGCCACCTGCCCGGCGGACGTGACCGTGGACGGCGACGGCGCCGGCCAGGCGGTCACCGGCACCGCGGTCGACCGGGCCGGCAACACCTCCACCACGACCGCGGTGGTCGACATCGACCGCACCGCACCGGTGGTCACCGCGACGGTGGTCGGCACCCCGAACGCCGACGGCTGGTACAGCACCGCGCCGACCATCCACTTCACCTGCACCGACACGGGCTCCGGCGTCGCCGACTGCCCCGAGGACACCGAGGCGACCTCGGACGGCGAGGCGCAGACGGTGACCGGCACCGCCGTTGACGAGGCCGGCAACGTCGCCGAGGCCTCGGTGACCGTGAGCGTCGACCTGACCGCTCCCGCGATCACGGCCACGGTGCTCGGCACGGCGAACGCCGACGGCTGGTACCGCACCGCGCCGACCGTCCACTTCACCTGCACCGACGCCGCGGGCTCCGGCATCGCCACCTGCCCCGCCGACGCCCCGGTCGACGTGGACGGCAACGGCAAGGTCGTCACGGGTACCGCTGTCGACAAGGTCGGCCACTCCGCCACCGCCTCCGTCACGGTCAACGTCGACCGGACCGCCCCGGCGATCACGGCGACGGTCGTTGAGGCGGCTAACGCCGGCGGCTGGTACCGCACCGCTCCCACCGTGCACTTCACCTGCACCGACACGGGCTCCGGCATCGCCGACTGCCCGGCGGACTCGACGGTGACCACGAACGGCGCGGGCCAGAAGGTCAGCGGTACGGCCGTCGACAAGGCGGGCAACACCACCACCGCGTCGGTCAGCGTCAACGTCGACCTGGTGGCCCCGGAGGTCGCCGCGACGGTGGAAGGCACGAAGAACGCCGCCGGCTGGTACCGCACCGCACCGACCGTGCGTTACGCCTGCACGGACACGGTCTCCGCCGTGGCCACCTGCCCCGCCGCCAAGGCGGTCACGACCGACGGCACCGCCGTCAGCGTGGCGGGCACGGCCGCCGACAAGGCCGGCAACACCACCACCAGCACGCTGCGTCTCAACATCGACAAGACCGCCCCGGCGGTCTCGGTGATCGGCGCGGTCAACGGCGCCCGGTACGGCGCGGAAGCCGTCCCGGCCGTCTCCTGCCGCACCGCGGACCAGGCCTCGGGTGTCGCCACCGAGGCGACGCTCACCCGCACCAGCACCGACCGTGGCGTGCACACGGTGGTCTGCGCGGGCGGCGTCGACAAGGCGGGCAACTCCGCCGAGCCGGTGACCGTCAGCTACACGGTCGAGCCGACCGCCGCCTGGCTGCTCAACCTGACGCGCGACTACCTCGGCGACGCCGACGCGTCGGAGCTGAAGGACTTCGAGGCCGCCCTGAAGAAGAACAACTTCATGCTCTTCCGGGCCAAGATCATCGTCCACTCCGTCGGCAAGAAGCCGGCGTTCACCGCGGAGGAGGCGGCGACGCTGCTCTACTGGTCCATCGTGGTGGACCTGCGCAGCTGACCTGACCGTTCGATGAAGGGGCCGGGACTCGACACGAGTCCCGGCCCTTTCGCATGCCCTGCGGCGGCCCGGTCAGTGGCCGGGCCCGGTGACGATCTTCCTCCGCTCGGCCTCGTGTGCGCCGCCCTTCTTCGCGAGCGTGGCGCACGCCTCGGCGATGTCCCGGGCGAGCGTGTCGACGTGCTCCCGGCTCATCGTCTCCTTGACCAGCGCCCGCATGATCGTCACCTCCTGAGCGTCCGGCGGGAGGGTGTAGGCGGGCACCATCCAGCCGCGCTCGGCCGAGAGCTGCCAGGCGACGTCGAACTCGTCGAACCCGTTGTCGGCGGCGAGGCGGAACGCCACCAGCGGTAGCTGCTCCTCGTGGGGACCGATCAGCTCGAATAGGCCCATCGCCGCCAGCTTCTCGCCGAGTATCCGGGCGTTGGCCTGCATGTTCTTCATGATGTAGGTGTAGCCGGCCCGGCCGTAGCGCACGAAGTTGTAGTACTGGGCCAGCACCATCGACGAGCCGGTGGAGAAGTTCAGGGTGAACGTCGAGTCGGTCTTGCCGAGGTAGTTCTCCTTGAAGACGAGCTCCTCGGCCAGGTCCGCCTTCTCGCGGAAGATCAGCCAGCCGATGCCCGGGAACACGAGGCCGAACTTGTGCCCGGAGACGTTGATCGAGCGGACCTGCTCGAGGCGGAAGTCCCAGGCGGAGTCCGGATAGAGGAAGGGCCACACGAAGCCCCCGCTGGCGCCGTCCACGTGCAACGGCACGTCGAGCCCGCGCTCGCTCTTCATCCCCAGCAGCAGGTCGTTGATGCCGACGATGTCGTCCTTGTGCCCGGTGAACGTCGTACCCAGCACCGCCGCGACACCGATCGTGTTCTCGTCGATGTGCTCCCGCACGTCCTCGGGACCGATCGTGTATTTGCCCGGCCGCAGCGGCACGATCCGCGGCTCGACGTCGAAGTAGCGGCAGAACTTCTCCCAGACCACGTGCACGTCACCGCCGAAGACGAGGTTGGGGTTCGCGGTCGGGGCGCCCGCGGCCGCGCGACGCTTGCGCCAGTTCCACTTGAGCGAGAGACCGCCGAGCATGATCGCCTCGGAGGAGCCCTGCGTGCGCGCGCCGGTCGTCTCGCCCGGCGCGTGGAAGAGGTCGGCGAGCATCCGGATGCAGCGCTGCTCGATCTCGGCGGTGCGCGGGTACTCCGCGTGGTCGATGAAGTTCCGGTGCAGGTTCGAGGCGATGATCTCCTGCGCCTCCGGCTCCATCCAGGTCGTGACGAAGGTCGCCAGGTTCCGGGCCGGGTCGCCCTCGAGCGCCAGGTCCTCGGAGACGAGGCGGAGCGCGTCCTGTGCGGACATGCCCGCCACCGGAAACTCCCGGGACGGCACCTCCTTGGTGATGAACCGGTTGCCGAACAACGCGGCGTCGACGTCGGATGTGGCGGTCATTGGCTCTCCTCCGTTCGGGCGCCGTCCGATGCACGGGGCCGGGCTGGCGCGGTGATGGCACGTGGGTAACGCGCTCAGGGTCGATCGCGGGGTTCCGGCAGCGGGCCGGCGGGGCGAACGGCCGGGCGCTGCCGGACGGCGCGTCTCCAGGCCGGGAACATCAGCGCGGCTCCGACGAGGAAGCACAGCGCGCCGAGCAGGGTGCCGGCGACGGCGAGGCGGTCGTCGAGCACGTCACCGGAGCCGGGAAGAACGTAGCTGGCCAGGGCGGACGCCATGAAGAAGATGGATCCGAGCATGTTCAGCCACGCGATGTTCCAGGGCAGCGACCGCGGCCGCCAGCTCCAGAAGCTCCCGACCGCGAGAATGCCGAACGCGCTCGACACCAGGAAGAGCGTCGACCCGAGGAAGTCCGGCCGCCACACATGCCGGTCCTGCTGGTCCGCCGAGAGGTTCTGCAGCAGCGCGGCGAGGGTGCTCGAGTTGAAGAACAGCGTGCCGGGGAACTGCGAGACCGCCGCGAGCCAGCTCCGGTCGTGCGGCAGCCGGCGCCAGATCACCACCGGCTCCGGCGTGTTCTGCCGTTCCTCGTCGACGTCGGTCATCGCCGGGGTCTGAGCCTGCAGGAGCTGCAGGAACGACGCCGAGGTGAAGAAGATCGAGCCGATGAAGTAGGTGACGGCGGTGGCGAGGGCGCCGACCGCGTCGCTGTACGCCGGCACCGATCCCAGCACGAAGCAGGACGAGCCCACGATGAACAGGCTCGCGGTCGCCGCGTTGAGACGCACCGGCCGCATCCTCATGCCGCTCCCTCGGTAGGGCCAGAGCCCCCAGCGTCACCCGGGACCCGACCCCGCGGCTCATCCGCTCGGGATGAATCTGCATTCGCCGGCCACCGTCGGCGCCCCGCCGGACCCGCCCTCTATCACAGCCGCCCGGGAAACTGCTCGAAATACTGGATTCCGGGATCCGCGGCGACACGATCGGTGTTACGGGCTCGACTCACCGTGCCCACTGGGGCTATTGGTAATGGCTATTCGAACGTAATTCCGAATTCCATTATTGTCGACAAAAACGGCCCAGAATCATTCCGTGAAATCGGCGGACAAGCGGCGGCGGCACATGGTCCGATATGCGGGCAATAGCAACTATCGCAGAAGGGGTGACATGAACAAGGCAACGCGTATAGCAGTGGTGGGCCTGAGCCTGCTCGCCGGTGCGACGCTCGGTATGGCTCCGGCCCAGGCTTCGCCCTCGACCGGACAGGCGACCGCGAGCAGCTCAGTCGTCCAGCAGCAGGGCGACCGGTACTGGAACGAACGCGGCGTGGTCGGCTACTACCGGTTCCTCGGGGATTGCCGGCGGGCCGGCTTCTACGGTGACCGCATCGGCGCCTGGTGGGACTTCGAATGCGTGTTCGTGCGCTGGGGCATCCGTCGCGGCGCCTGGGCCCTGGTCGTCGGCGACCGGTACTGGGACAACGGCTGGGATGACCGTTGGCGTCCGGGTTACTGGCCGGGCAACTGGCCGTACCGGCCGGTCTGGCGGCCCGGCGTCTACGGCGGCGGTGGCGGCTATGACGGCGGTGGCGGCTATAACGGCGGGGGCGGCTTCAACAACAACAACAACAACGACAACGGCGGCGGCTGGAACGACGACCAGATCGAGCCGATTGACAAGAACCACTGAATAGCGCGATAAATCAATTGCGGGCCACACCTGACCGGTGTGACCCGCAATTGATTTCGCACCTGAGGCGACCGGGCGCCCTCCCCGCCGGCCCGGCGGCGCCCGTGATTCTTCTCGCCGGGCGTTGCTATGCAACGAGTTGCATAGCAGGATGCACCCATGGCCCTGGAGCACGCGATTCTGGTCTCCCTGCTGGAGCAGCCCGGGTCCGGATACGAGCTGGCCCGGCGCTTCGAGCGGTCCATCGGCCGTTTCTGGACCGCGACGCACCAGCAGATCTACCACGTCCTCAAGCGGATGGAGACCGACGGCTGGGTCACGGCCGAGCAGGTCGGCCAGGGTGGGCGCCCCGACAAGCGGTCCTACTCCGTGGCCGCGCCGGGCCGGGCCGTGCTCACCACGTGGCTGCGGGCCCCCGTGCAGCCTGAGGCGGTCCGGCACGAACTGGCCGTCAAGATCCGCGGAGCCGCGTTCGACGACGCCGCCGGGCGCGCGGCGCTGACCGCCGAGGTCGAGCGCTACCGCGCCACCCACGAGGAAACCCTCGAGCGCTACGTGACCGGTGAGCACCGGGACTTCCCCGACGCCGGCGCCCTCGACACCGGGCAACGCCTGCAGCACGTGGTGCTGCGCGGCGGCATCGCATACGAGCGGATGGTGCTCGACTGGCTCGACGACGTCCTCACCACGCTCCGCGGCCTCGACCGCTGACCTCTCTCACCCACCCGTCACCGCCCGGAGGAAGGGGAACGCCGCAATGGCGAACTCGCTGCTGTTCAACCCGCACACCTACGATCCCGCGCACCTCGACGCCGAGACGCGCAGGCTGCTGCGCGCCACCATCGACTTCTTCGAGAACCGCGGTAAGAAGGCGCTCCTCGGCAGCTACATCGACCGGGCCTGGTACGGCGACTTCCTGGACTTCGCCGCGAAGGAGGGCCTCTTCGCGACGTTCCTGACCCCGGCGGCCGACGGCGGCGGCGACCCCGCCAAGCGGTGGGACACCGCCCGCAACGCCGCCCTCAGCGAGATCCTCGGCTTCTACGGCCTCGGGTACTGGTACACCTGGCAGGTGACCGTCCTCGGCCTCGGACCGGTCTGGCAGAGCGCGAACCAGGCGGCCCGGGCACACGCGGCACAGCTGCTCGCCGACGGGCACGTCATGGCGTTCGGGTTGTCCGAGCGGGGCCACGGCGCCGACATCTACGCCACCGACATGATCCTCACCCCGGACTCCTCGGGTGGCTTCCGGGCGAGCGGCACCAAGTACTACATCGGCAACGGCAACGTCGCCGGGCTCGTGTCGGTCTTCGGCCGCCGCGCCGACGTCGACGGGCCGGACGGCTACGTCTTCTTCGCCGCCGACAGCCGGCACCCCGCGTACCACCTGGTCCAGAACGTCGTGAACGCGCAGATGTACGTCAGCGAGTTCCGGCTCGAGGACTACCCGGTACGCGAGCAGGACGTGCTGCACACCGGCCGCGCCGCGTTCGACGCCGCGCTCAACACCGTCAACGTCGGCAAGTTCAACCTCTGCACCGCCGCCATCGGCATCTGCGAGCACGCGATGTACGAGGCCGTCACCCACGCGCACCGGCGGATCCTCTACGGCAAGCCGGTCACCGACTTCCAGCACGTGCGCCGCGAGCTCGTCGACGGCTACGCCCGGCTGGTCGCGATGAAGCTGTTCAGCGACCGCGCCGTCGACTACTTCCGGTCCGCCGGCCCCGACGACCGCCGGTACCTGCTGTTCAACCCGATGACCAAGATGAAGGTCACCACCGAGGGCGAGAAGGTCATCGACCTGCTCTGGGACGTGATCGCCGCGAAGGGCTTCGAGGCGGACACCTACTTCGACAAGGCGGCCAAGGACATCCGCGGCCTGCCGAAGCTCGAGGGCACCGTGCACGTCAACCTCGCGCTGATCCTGAAGTTCATGCCGAACTACCTGCTCAATCCGACCGAGTTCGGCCCGGTGCCGCCGCGGTTCGACTCGGCCGACGACGAGTTCCTCTTCCGGCAGGGCCCGGCGCGCGGCCTCGGCGCGATCCGCTTCCACGACTGGCGCATCGCCTACGACGCACACGCCGACCTGCCCAACGTCGCGCGCTTCCGGGAGCAGGCCGACGGGCTGTGCGCGCTGCTGCGTGCACACGCGCCCGATGTGGACCAGCAGGGCGACCTGGACTTCCTGCTCGCGATCGGTCAGCTGTTCGCGCTTGTCGTCTACGGCCAGCTCGTCCTGGAGCAGGCCGAGCTGAACGGCCTCGACCGGCACCTGCTGGACGAGGTCTTCGCCATTCTGGTGCAGGACTTCTCCGCGTACGCGATCGAGCTGCACGGCAAGGCCGCCACGACCCCCGCGCAGGCCGCGTGGGCGCTGAGTCACGTCCGCCGCCCGGTGGCGGACGCCACCCGCGCCGCCGCGGTGTGGGACCAGGTCGTCGCGCTCTGCGGCGCGTACGAGATGCAGCCGTAGGCGGTCCGGACGGCCGGGCCCGCCGCAGGCGCCGGGCCCGCGCCGTCCGCCGCGGAGGCTCAGTGGCGGAACTTGTCGGACACCAGGTGCAGCTGATGGGAGAGCTGGGACAGCTCGGCCGCGGCCGCCTCGGTCTGGCTCGCCGCCTCGTGGGTCAGGTAGGTGGTCTCCGCCACCCTGGAGATCGAGTCGGACACGGCGGATGCCGAGGCCACCGCCGACGAGATGCTCGCGACGATCTGCCCGGTCGCGTTCGTCTGCGCGTCCACCGCCGCGGAGATCGAACGCTGCAGCTCGTCGATCCGGTCGATCACCGCGCTGATCCGGGTGATCGCCTCGAATGCCTGCGCGGTGTCGGTCTGCATCGCGGTCACCTTCGCCGCGATGTCCCCGGTGGCGGAGGCCGTCTCGCGGGACAGGTCCTTCACCTCGCCCGCCACCACGGCGAAGCCCTTGCCCTGCTCGCCGGCCCGGGCCGCCTCGATCGTCGCGTTCAGGGCCAGCAGGTTCGTCTGCTCCGCGATCGCCGTGATGATGCTGACCACCGCGGAGACCTCCTCGCTCGAGCTGCGTAGCCGCTCGATGGTGTTGTTGGTGGTGACCGCCAGCCCCACCGCCTCCTTCGCCACCGTGTCGGCCTCGGTCACGGCCGACGTGATGTCCTGGATCGAGCCCTCCATTCCCCGCGCCGCCGTCGTCGTCTGGTCCACGCTGGCCGTCACCAGGCCGATGTCGCGGCTCGCGGCCGCCGCCTCGCTCGAGGCCGTTCCGGCGCCCTCGGACAGCTGCCGGCTCGTCGCCGTCAGCTGCTCGGAGGCCGCCGCCACCGAACCCGCGTTGCCGCCGATCTCGATCAGCGCCGCGCGCAGAGAGCCCACGATCGCGTTCAGGCTCGCGCCGAGCTGGGTCAGCTCGTCGCCGCCCGACAGCGAGGCGTCCACCGTCAGGTCGTAGGCGGCGATGGACTGGGCCGCCGACAGGCAGTGGTTGACCCGGCGGGCGATCCGGCGGCCCAGCAGCATCGCGGCGCCGCCCAGGACCAGCGCGGCCAGCAGGCCGACGACGACGGTGAGCAGCTTCGCCCGGTCGGCGACCGCGTTGGCCTCGTCGTAGGACTCCTTGACCCGCTGGACGATCTCGGACCTCAGCGCGTCCAGGCTCTCCGCCAGCTTCTTGTCGACCTCGTCGTAGGCGGGACGGGCCGCCAGCGCCGCGGAGCGGGTCGGGTCCGACGCGACCCGGCTGGCCAGGGTCACGATCCGCTGGCCGGAGGCGATCAGCTCGTCCAGGGTCGGCAGCACGGCGTCCGCCTGTTGCCGCAGGTCGGGCATGTAGCGGATCACGTCGTCGATGCCGGCCCGGGCCTGCGCCACGTTCTCGCCCATGCCGTCGAGGGCCGTCTGACGTTCGGTGGCGTTGTTGGTGACCAGCGCGGCCAGCACGTTGCCCCGGTACAGGGCCCGGGCCAGGTCGGCGGACTGCACGGCCTGCAGCGCCGCCGCCGAGTTCCGCGCCTGCGCCTGCTGGTCGGCGAGGGCCGAGGTGCCGCGATAGCCGATCGCGCCGGCGACGATCACCAGGATGAACCCGACCACGGCAAGACCGGCGATCTGGCGCCGAATGGTGAACGTCACGGAGGACCTCCCTGCACGAAGATTAACCGGAAACCGCGCATATCGGGCACCTTCCGCTCAGCTCCGCACGCTGGGGACCGAAGAGGTCGGATAGCTACCCAGGAGGTTTCTCATGAAGATCGTTCCCCTGCTGCTGTGCGTCGCGGTGACGCTGACCGGCGCCGCCGGCTGCGCGAGCCAGGACGAACCCGAGGCCGGCAAGCCGGTCGACCGGCTCGCCGAGGCCCGGGCCGCCCTGCCCGACTCGGTCAAGCAGTCCGGGGTGCTGGTCGGTGGCACCGACCCGACCTTCGAACCGATGACCTTCATGAAGGGCTCCACCTTCACCGGCCTCGACGTCGGCCTCGCCGAGGCGATCGCCGACCGGCTGGGGCTCAAGGTGCAGTGGCAGAACGTCGGCTTCGGCGACCTGCTCGACCAGGTCGAGGGCCACAAGATCGACTTCTCGATGTCGTCGATGTTCGACCGCGCGGAGCGGCAGAAGCAGGCCGACTTCGTCAACTACCTCAACGCCGGCACGTCGATCGTGGTCCCCAAGGGCCAGGGCGACATCGGCGGGATGCCCGGGCTCTGCGGGCGCCGGGTCGCCGCGCAGCCGGACACCGTGTTCGTCGAGATGGCCGAGGCGCAGAAGAAGGACTGCGGCAAGAAGGGCATGACCGTCGTGCTGTCCGCCACCCCGTCCGCGTACGTGCGCGACGGCAAGGCGGACGCGGCGCTCAACGACTTCCCCATCGCCGCGCTCGACGTCGAGAAGATGCCGACGCTCGAGCTCTCCGGCCCGCAGATCGAGGCCATCCCGTACGGCATCGGCGTGGCCAAGGACCGCAAGGAACTCACGAGTGCCGTGCAGACGGCCCTGTACTCGCTGATCAACGACGGCACCTACGACCGGCTGCTGGCCGAGTGGAAGGTCAACGAGGGTGCCCTGCGCACCGGCGCCATCAACGGCGGCGCCTGACCGCCGCGCGCCACAGATCTTGAGCAAATCTTGAACTCGGCCTGAGCGGGGCTTGAGGCCGGCGCCGATTCTTCACGGTGGTCGCGCCCGCCCGTGCGGCCTCGACCAGGGGAGCACGATGCCGCCGCCGTTCCGTACCGTGCGCCGCGCGCTCGCCGTGGGAATGCTGCTCCTGCTGCCCCAGCTGTTCCATCCGGTGAGCGCACCGGACCCGGGCGCACCGGAGCCGGAGAGCACGTACACGCTCGCATCGACGGTGAGCCCGCCGGCGATGACGGCGGCCGGCTGCGCCGCCGATCCGCTCTGCGTGGCGGCGCCCGCCCCGGTCGCCGGCAACAACCACCCGGCGTTGCGGAAGGCCGTCACCGCGGCCGCCGCGCTGGCGGTCCCCGCCGTGGTCGATGAGGGCGGTGCGGTGCGCACCGCGCCGCGGCCGGCCACCGTCTTCCTGGCCGCCGGGAACTACACGCTCGGCGCCGGGCTGCGCCTGCCCCCGAACGTCAACCTGCGCGGCAGCGGCCTCACCGCCACGACCCTCTCGATGATCACGTCGAGCTGGAAGAACTTCAGCTACGGCTTCCTCGTGCGCTGGGAGGACGACGCCGAGGTCGCCGCGCCGTCTCCCGGCAGCACCAACCTCGTCTCGGACCTCACGGTGAACGGCAACTGCCGTGAGGGCGCCGGCGCACCGGTACCGGCAGACCTGCCCGCGCGCCCGGGCGGGATCTGCGATTTCCGCGTCGGCAGCGCCGCGGGCACCAACGTCGGCGGCGGCGTCAACGTCGGCGACCGGTGGACGGTGCGGCAGGTGCGCTTCACGAATCTGGAGTACTTCAAGCTCTGGATGCACAACGCCGAGGACGTACACGTCGTCGACAACCGGTTCGACAACTGGGGCGGCGCCGAGTCCGGCGACGAGGACAACATCGGCGGCGGCGGCCGCCACGACGGCGCGGTGATCGAGTACAACCAGTTCGACCGGACGATCCGCGGCAACTCCCTCGACTTCACCAACGCCATCCGCTCCACCATCCGGGCGAACGCCGTCTACGCCGACCGGGCCGTTGCCGCGGCCCGCCGGGTGCGGGGGTACGGCGACATGTACCTCGAGGGCGTGCCGGAGGCCACGGTCTCCGACAACGTCATGCACGGCGGCCACATCATCCTGCAGTCGAACGGCAAATACACCCGCACTGGGGCGAACAGGGACATCACCAACCCGCGCGGCTCGACGGTGAGCGGCAACCGCCTGTTCGATTCGTTCGGCGCGGGCGTGACGGTGACCTACGACGACTACGCCGACGCCGACGGCACCTACGGCACCCTCGGCACCTGGGACACCGGCAGCACCCGCCCGGGCGACCACATCGTCCGCCCGGGCGGCGGCAACGTCGTCCGTGACAACGTCATCGTCCGCCCGGCCGAGTCCGGCGTCGTGGTCGCCGGCATGATGGACCGGGTCAAGGACCTCGCCGACACGATCACCGGCAACTCGATCGTCAACGCGGGGCACGGCGGCTCGACCGAGATGTCGACCGGCGGCGGCACGTTCGAGACCAGCGGCATCGGCGTGTCCATCGGCAACGGTGACCGGATCTACGGCAACGAGGTCGCCGACGACCAGACCCCGCCCACCACCTGGTACGGCATTCACCTCGGCGCCCGCAACGCCGTCAGCACCGTGACCGGCACCGTGCTCACCGGCCCGTCCGCGCAGACCAACACCACCGACGGCGTGATCGGGGTCCCGGTGCGCCAGGCCGCCGGCGCGGCCGTCGCCCCGGCCTCGCCGGCCGTCGACGGCACGGTCCTGACCTGGGCCGAGTCGTACCCGGCCGGCAACGCGGCGGTCGCCGGCTACCGGGTGTACCGCGCCAACGTCCTGGTCGCCGACCTGCCGGTCGGCAGCGCGACGGTCCCGGCCAACCTGGTCGCCGAGGCCGACGCCGGGGTGGAGACGGACGCCTCCGGCTGGGCCGCGGTCTCCAACACGCTGGTGGCCCGCCACGGCGCCGCCGGCGCCCTCGGCACCGGCTCGCTGTCCCTGACCGCCGTCGCCGCCGGATCCGTCAACGCCGCGGGGCGGCTGATCCCGGTCACCCCGGGCCGGAAGTACACCACCGTCGCCTCGTTCCAGGCCCTGGCGGGTTCCGGGCAGCGGTCCCGCGCCGGCATCGAGTACTACGACGCCGCCGGGGCCCGGATCAACCGGCTCGCCACCCAGAACCACTCCTCGGTCGATCACCCCGGGAGCTGGATCACCAGCAACCACACCAGCGCCGCCCCGCCGAACGCCGCCTACGCCAAGGTGTTCGTCCAGGTGGACAACGTGGCGGCCGGGGAGGTGCACCTCGTCGACCGGCTCGGCCTGGTCGCCGGTACCGCCACGGAGCAGTGGACCGACCCCGCCGCCGGGGCCGGGGCCACGTACCGGGTCATGGCCTACCGGCAGGGCGACGGCCAGCCGGGCTGGATGTCGAGCGTGACGACGCCCTGACGGCGCCTCCCGGACCCGCCGCGGTGCGGCGGGCCCGGAACCTCTCGGTCAGGTGGACCTACAGGTCGGGCTCATTCCGGCGCCGGTACCGGTGGCCTGGAAGCCGAACTCGGTGTAGCCACCGGCGGGGATCGACGCGTTGTAGCCGACGTTGGTGAACTGGACCGCGCCGCTGCTGGCGCTGCGGTTGACGTTCCAGGCGTTGCTGATGGTGGCGCCCGAGGGCAGGGTCAGGCCTACGTTCCAGCCGTTGACCGCCACGGCGCCGGCGCTGACCCGCACCGTCGCCACGAAGCCGCCGGTCCACGCGTTGACCGACACCGCCGCGGTGCAGCCGGAGCCCGGCGGCGGCGAGCTCGGCGAGGTGGGCGGCGAGGGCGAGGTGGGCGGCGAGGGCGAGGTGGGCGGCGTGGAGGTCGGCGGGGTGCTGGGCGGGGTGGGGTCGAGGACCGGGGTCTGCCAGTCCCGCCACTCGGCCAGGTTGCCGGACGCCTTGCTCGAGATCCTGATCGCGCCGGGCGAGTTCCCCGTTCCCAGCAGGTACTTCTGGATGTGCTGCTGCAGCGGGGTCCGCCATTCGGCCCGGTTGGCGCAGTGGTTGCCGTCCTGGATGTCGGACCAGTAGCTGATATTCGCTCCCGCACCGAGTGCCTTGTAGACCTCCGCCCCGCCGAGCGCGGCCACGCCGGCGGACCTGGGACCCAGGTTGACGATGTGCGGGTTGTCCATGATGAACAGTCCCCGCGGCGCGACCATCGCCACCATCTCGTGGGTGTCCACCGGCAGCCGCGCCGGGCTGCCGGTAAAGGTTCCGAACGCGTCGCCGAGCCACGGCTGCTCGCCGTAGGCGCTGCTCAGGCTCTGCGCGCCCTCACCGGGGATGCCGCGGAAGATGGGCGCTCCGGCGCTGCCCGACTCGATCGGCATGGTCAGCGCGATGCGCTGATCGAAGGCGCCGATGACGAAGGCGCCCTTGCCGAACCGGGAGCATCCGGTGACGCCGGTCGCGTCCGCCCGCAGGACGGTACCGTTCGACTGCTCGATGACGTCGATGATGCGGCTGACGCCCCAGGCCCAGGCCATGAGCAGGCCGGTGCCGCTGGACGCGCCGTAGATGCTGTAGAACGCGCCCTGCTTGTTGTCACGCGGGGTGCCCTCCTTGCCGACCGCGTAGGGGTCGTAGTTGATGACGGCCGCGCCGGCGGCCTTGATCGCGGCCGTGTCGGCCCCGAAACCGCCGAGGACGACGACGGCCGGGAAGGGTCCGGAGCCGCTGGGCAACTCGACCCGGGCGGAGAAGCTGGAGCTCCTGCCCTGGTGCGTCACATTCACGGTGATGCCGGTGCTCGACACCGTTCCCGTGACGCTCGCCGGCTTCGCGGGCTTCTCGCCGTACACGAACCTCTCGGCCAGCTTCTTGATCTCCGCCCGGCGGCACTGCCACTCGGACGTGCTGGTGATGCGCGCACCGTTCAGCTTCTTGAAGGGGTCGGGAAGCCTGGCGTTGGTGGGCAGGGAGCCCGCGTCGGGCAGGCCGGGTACTGCGCAGCCGGCGCCCTCGTCCTCCACGCCGGACGCCGCCGCGGCGGCCTCGGCGGGTGCGGATCTCGGTATCGACGTCGCCGCTCCGGCGACCGCGAGCGCCGTTACCGCTAGCGCGACGACCGTGGAACGGAACTTGAAGCGGCCCGAGCTGGTGGTCACCGGGGCCCTCCTTCCGTGGCTGTCGGAGCGATCATCGTCGGCCGGCGACCCGGAACTTTCGGTCAGCGAGCCATGGAAGCGCTCCCATGGTGGATGCGTCCAGTGTTGAGCAACCTATTGAAAGATGTCAATCGAGACCTGGGCTTCTCGCCTGCCGACCCGCTTCCACGCGGCCCGGCGACAAGCTGACGCGCCGCCGAAAGTTGACTCTGTGTATATGGAACTTCCGGAACCGCTGCAGGTACGGCGGACGCCGTTCGGGACAATGGCGCAGACCCCGGAGATGAGGAGAGCCCGTGCGATTCACGCTGAACGCACTGTTCGCCGACGTGCCCGCGGAGCAGATCGACGAGGCTCGTGACTTCTACAGTTCGAGGCCGGCGGGTCGCGGCCCCGCCACGCCGGAGGAGCTGAGGCAGGCACGGGCGAGCAGGCCCGCCCCGCGTGCCGCCGATCCGCCCGCCGTCGAGGAGACGATCGAAGCCGCGCGGGCGCGCGTCCCCGTCCGGATCTTCACCCCTGTCGCCGGCCCGCCGCGGGGCGTCTACCTCGACATACCCGGCGGCGGCTTCTACCTGGACTCCGCGGCGCGCGCGGACGGGCGCAACCGCGGGCTCGCGGACGCCCTGCAGCTCGCCGTCGTCAGCGTCGGCTACCGGCTCGCGCCCGAGCACCCCTGGCCGGCCGCGCCCGACGACTGCGAGGCGGCGGCGCTCTGGCTCGTCGAGGAGGCCGCCGCCCGCTTCGGAACGTCCCGGCTCGCGATCGGCGGGAGCTCCGCGGGAGCCACGCTCGCGCTGGCGACCCTGCTCCGGCTGAGAGACCGCGGCGCCGCCGGCCGGTTCACCGGCGCCGCGCTCCAGTTCGGCACCTACGACCTGAGTGCGCGGACCCCGGCCGGTCGCCGCATCGCGGACGAGTACTTCATCCAGGCGTACGCCGGCCAGGTGCAGGACCGCACCGTTCCCGACATCTCCCCCGTCTACGGCGACCTTCGCGGGCTGCCCCCCACCCTGCTGATCGTCGGAAGCGCGGACGTGTTGCTGGAGGACAACCTGGCGCTGGCGGCCCGGTTGTCGGCGGCCGGCAACGACGTCGAGGTGCGGATCTACCCCGGGGCACCGCACGGCTTCACGGGTCACCCCACGGCACTGGCCAGGACGGCGCTCGGCGGCGTCGACTCCTGGCTGCGCGACCGGCTGACCCAACTGTGACCGTTCGTCGACATCGCCGCAGGCCGGGATCGTGATCTACGGCGGGTAGCCTCGGTGCATGACATTCCTCCTGGTGGTCGGGGCCGTGGTCGTCCTGATCGCGATCGGCGCGGTAATCACCGTCAGCCGCCGCAACGGATCCGGTTCCATGCCCGCCGACAGCGAACCGGGCTTCATGGCGGGAATCGGGAAACTAGGCCTCGAGCCGCACAGCAAGCGGGACGACGGCACCGGCGGCGCCTACTGAGGCCGCGGCCCCCGCGACCGGTGCGGACCGCACCGGCTCGCGGTTGACCGGGCCGTCGACGGCGGCCATGGCCAGCGCGATGCCGAAGTACATCAGCGAGAGGTTGATGTCGGTGTAGCCGTAGAACGGCGTGATCACCAGCGCGACCACCGGGACCACGCTGAGCCACTTGCCGGGCGGGCTGACCGCCGCGGCCAGCCGCCACGCGATGATCACGAACAGCAGGATGAAGATCAGCATCGCCGGGACGCCGTAGCTGTACATCAGCAGCCAGAACTGGCCCTGCGTGCCGAGCGGCTCGGCGCCGTGCGTGGTGTCGGCCAGCCGCGGTCCGCCGTAGCCGAGCAGCGGCGAGCGCAGCACCGCCTGGACCGTCTGCGCGTAGAGATCCGCCCGGTCGCCGGTCGAGTCGGTGTTCTCCACCCGATTCGAAATCAGCTCGCCGACCGGGATGACCAGCGTGGCGACCCAGGCCAGTACGGCCACCCCGGCGATCGAGGCGATCAACCGCACGTCGCCGCGCAGCAGCGCCCGCAGGCCGAGATAGACAAGCCCGGCGCCGAGCCCGATGAACATCCCCCGGTTCAGCGTGAAGAACGCCGGCACCAGCGCGAGCGGCAGCGAGACCAGCACCGCGGCGCGCAGCGCGCCGGTGCGCACCGAGCCGAGGTACGCGATCATGCACGGCACCAGGACCGCGAACCCGGTACCCCAGTTGTTCGTGTACGGGTACGGCGCCGCGGTCCGGTAGTACGGGTTGCGGCCCAGCGCGTTGTACTCGGTCGCGTGGCTGTGCACCAGCGCCCGGATCCCCCGGTTGCCGGCGACGCCGTCCGGCAGCAGCAGCTCCACCGGCGTGGTGATGGCGAACGTCGGCTTGAACACCCCGATCCAGCCCAGCGCGACCATGCCCAGCCAATAGAGGCAGAGCGGCCCGAACAGCCGGCGCCACCGCGCGCCGTCCCGGGCCGCGTTGTAGACGTACAGGTACACCACCAGCGCGGTGGCCAGCAAGCCCAGCCGCAGCGAGAACATGAACACGCCGCTGGCCCGGTCCATCCGGGTCAGGCTGACCACGACGATCGCGAGGAACACCAGCCACAGCGCCGACCCGGCGGGCAGGCCGATCCGGCCCCGGCTGACCAGCACGACCGCCAGCAACAGGCCGAGGAACGGCCAGAACAGCTGCAGTCCGCCGAGGACCCACCACAGTGGCATCAGGCCGAACATCGCGTACAACGGCCAGAGCGGCAGCTCCGCGCCCCGGTTCGCCCGCACCACGCCGGACAGTCTAGGAGGCACCGGGTTCAGGCGGCCGCCCGGGCCGTGGAGGTCATCGGGCACCCGCGGACCGGCGTACCGCTCGTGCTGCCGCGGCGCGCTCCCTCAGCCGCCGCGGTGATGCTTCTTCACGAACGTGTAGCCGGGTGCCAGGGCGGCGGGGGCCTGCGCGTTCTCGGCGGCCCGCTCGTGGAGCGTGAGCTGCTTCTCCGACGGCTGGGCGCCGGGCGGCAGCCGGCGGACGAAGCCGTTGACCCAGTGGTCGCGCCGGTCGGCGCCCTCGGCGCCGGCGTCGTCCGGGTACGGCGCCGGCTCCACCAGCGGCGCGTAGAACAGCAGCTCGGCGGACTTCTGTCCGTCGACGGCGGGATAGCAGGGGTATCCCGCCGCGTCGACGCTGCCGGGCACGCGGGTCAGATAGCCCTCCCGGATCAGCTGGTCGACGGCGTTGCGGAGCAGGAACGACCCGCGGGCGCCCCGGCCGAGCCCGCAGCTCGCGGCGAGTCCCGACTCGGCGAACGCGGCGCTGCCGTCGGAGTAGACCCGGCCCAGCCGGCGCACCGCGTGCAGCACCTGCCCCCGGTTCGACCCGCCCGCGCTGAACTCGCGGGTGACGACCCTCGGGTCGTACTCGTGGAAGTAGTCAACGCCGTCGACCCGCATCGGCTCCTCCAGGGCGGTGGTGCGCACCACGACCTCGTCCTTGGCGGCCTGCCAGGCGACGGTGACGAGCACACCGGGCCGCAGGTCCCGCGGCCAGTCGATGTCGCCGAACTGCCATTCGACGTCCTGGCGCAGCGAGGTCTCGAGGACCCGCGTCATGGGCGTGATGCCGTGGCCACGGTGCTCGAGCACGAGCGGAATGCGCTCCCGGTCACGCAGGGTCTCGACGCACTCCTCCGGCACGGCGCAGACCCCGCCGTCGAGATCCGCCTGCCAGAGGGCGAACCGACGGGTCACCTTCACCATGATCCACCCTCCGTGTACCCCCAGCGCGCACCGAAGATACCTCGCCGCCGGTCAGTAGCCGCTGAGTGAGTGGACCTTCTGCAGCAAGCAAGCGAGGATGAGCCGCGGGTCCAGCAGGCCCGCCGCGGTCAGGTCGACCCGGTACTCGTACGCCCACAACCGCCGGATCTGCCGAACCCGCGCGACGCGGACGCCGTCGACCGTGATGTCGTAGCGGCTCCGGCCGACCAGCAGCCAACGCCCGATCAGTGCGGTGACCGGCTGCGTCAGGCGCCCAAGCACCTGCCCGGACGGGCCATGGATCACCGTACGCGCCGGGCGGACGAACCCGCCGGTCGTCTCCAGCGTCCCGATGACCACGCCGAGGCGATGGTCGACGACGTCGAAGCAGACCGGCTCGAACGCCCCCGAGATCGACGGCGGGCGGTCGACCTGGCGCTCGCACAGCACCAGCATTGGCTCGGCGGGCGAGATCGTGCAGATCTTGATGCCGGGCGGGTATCCGGGGTAGGCCCCCGTCAGCACGATCATGCTC
Organism: Actinoplanes sp. NPDC049118; assembly: GCF_040648555.1. Taxonomy (NCBI): domain Bacteria; kingdom Bacillati; phylum Actinomycetota; class Actinomycetes; order Micromonosporales; family Micromonosporaceae; genus Actinoplanes; species Actinoplanes sp. NPDC049118. The sequence continues at coordinate 29,408 of NZ_JBEZDY010000026.1, read as the reverse complement.
GGCTGCCCGCCGATCCGCAGCTGCAGCTGATCCCGGCGGCCCTTCTCGATCAGGCCGTCGGTGAGGACATCCGCCGCGTCGAACAGCCCCTGCACCAGGCCGTCACGGCGGCGGGTGGCGAACGAGTACCGCCCCGTCAGCACCGCCTCGGGCCAGCCGCGCCGCAGCATGTCGATGTGCACGTCCAGAAGATAGATCGCAGCGGCAAACATCGAGATCGGCCGCTCGGCCGAGGGCATCCGTCCCGGGAGGGATGCCGTGGCGCGGCGCCGCTGCCAGGATCGACGCCGTGACGGACAGGATTCGGTTCTGGCTACCGGCGGCGGCCGGCGGCGGCGTACTGCTGGGGGTCGTCGATCTGCTGCTGCAGCTGAGCCTGCCCTACCCGCTGGCGAACCTGGCGAACTCCAGCGCGGTGTGGGCGGTCGCGGCGTTCGCCGCCGGGCGCACGCTGCGCGCCGGACCCCTGCGGGCGGCGCTCGCCGGCGTGGTGTTGCTGGTCGTGGCCGTCCAGGCGTACTACGTGGCCGCGATCGTGCTGTTGCACGACGACCCGCAGACCCTGTGGGCGCCGTCGACGCTGATCTGGATGACGTTCGGCGTCCTGGCCGGCGCGGTGTTCGGTGCGGCCGGGCACCTCAGCCGCGACCACGCGGGCCGGTGGGTGGCAGTCGCGGCCGCCATGCCGGGCGCGGTCCTGCTCGCCGAGGCGCTGTCGCTGTGGCGCGCGCCGCGTGCGGACGCGGCGGCCACGGCCGTGGTGGAGGCGGTGCTCGGCATCGTCCTGGTGCTCTGGGCGGCCCGCGGTCCCGCCGTACGTGTCCAGGCCCTCGCCGCCAGTCTCGTGCTCGCGCCGCTCGGCCTCGGCCTGTTCCTCGCCGCCGGCTTCGGCGGTTGACCCCGCGCCCGGACGCCTGTGCCGCCGGTCACGACCGGCCCGGACGCGGAATCCCGCGTACGGCCGCACGGTTCGCGCTGACATGACGACAATCGGACTCATCGGCAGCGGGAACATCGGCTCGACCGTCGCGCGCCTGGCGGTCGCCGCCGGCTACGACGTGGTGCTGAGCAATTCCCGCGGCCCCGCGACACTGCAGGATCTGATCGCCGAGCTGGGCCCGCGGGCCCGCGCCGGCACCCCCGCCGAGGCCGCCGCGGCCGGCGACATCGTCGTCGTCACCGTCCCCCTGAAGGCCTACCGCGACGTACCGGCCGAGGCCCTGGCGGGAAAGGTGGTCATCGACACCAACAACTACTACCCCCAGCGCGACGGCGTCTTCCCCGAGCTGGAGGACGGCTCCTCCACCACCGGTGAACTGCTGCAGCGCCACCTCACCGGGGCACACGTGGTCAAGGGCTTCAACAACATCTTCGCCAAGCACCTGGCGACGCTGGCCCGCCCGGCCGGCGCGGCGGACCGCACCGCCCTGCCGATCGCGGGCGACGACCCGGACGCCAAACGCGCCGTCACCGAGTTCCTCGACCGCATCGGGTACGACACCGTCGACGTCGGACCGCTCGCCGAGAACTGGCGTACCCAGCGGGACACCCCGGTCTACGTCACGCCGTACGGCACCTTCGCCGACCCGGTCGGCACCCCCGCGGACGCCCGAACCGTACGGGAGGCCGTCGCCGCGGCCAAGCCACCCGCGCGCTGATCCCGACTCGAACGAGCTCAACACCCCGTCAGGCCGCTTCCTCCAACCTCCACGACGACGGATGTTGGAGGAAGCGGCGAGCACCGCGGCCCCAACCCACCAACGTCCACGACAACAGCCGAGGTTGGCCGCGCTGCTAACCCTGACCATGCCGCGCACCACCCGCGGCTACTTCTCGGTTCTGGCGCGAATTCCGTAAAGCTTCGGTCCAGCCGTTGCCACCACGGCGCGAGTCGGACCCAGGGTCGCTGCCGGGGCCATCGGCTCACTCATCCTCGGTGTTCAGCCGACCGGGCCTGTCATCGTGTGCGGCCCGTACGGCTGGTTCGAGCAGCGACAGTGTCCGCTGCTGCGCATCGAGGCCGACGCGGATGCCGACCGGCATCGGCAGATTCGGGCCGGCATGTCCGAACTCGACGTTGCCCAGGACCGGGATGTCACGGTCCCCGAGGACGTCGAGGACTATCTCGGCAAGGGTCGGGGACGCGTCGTGCGGCTCAAGTCCGATGATCTCCCGCGGAACACCCACGACCATGCCGGAGATTCGGTCGAGGATGCCGCAGTGCCGCAGCACCTGCAGATAGCTCCACACGTACGACGCCAGGCCGCCCATCTCCTCCCAGAACAGCACCGCACCGTCAAACCAGTCGAGGGGCAGCGCGTAACACGTCGCCTGCGTCAGCACAATGCGGTTGATCACCCCGCCGATCAGCCGACCTTCGGCACGCCCGGCACGCCAGCACTCCCACGACGGGCTCGCAGGCAGCGCACCGATCGCCTCCGTACCGGTCAGCAACCTGGAGTAGAGCTTCTCGAGTTCCGCTTGGCGCGTCGCCGGTGCGGCCTGCCAATGCCCGCCGAAGCCAGGGGTGGCCATGTCGGCATGGAACCCGACCAGACCCGTGCGTGCATAGAGCACCAGATGCAGCAGCGAGATGTCGCTGTAGCCCAGGATCGGCTTGGGGTCGGCCCTGATCGCCTCGAGGTCGATCAGGTCGAGGTAGCCGAGCGCCGTCTGGCCGCCGTCATTCGCGATGATCGCGCGTACCTCAGGATCACGCAGAAGACCATTGAGCTCCCCGGCGATCTCCGCCGGCGTAGCCGCGCTCCACCAATGGTGTCGCCCTACTTCGAGTAGCGGTGCCCGACGCACGCGGAATCCCATCCGCTCGAGCACGACCACCGCCTGCTGGACGTTGTGCTCGTAAGCGGCAGCCAGCGGCCCGGACAGCGATGCGATGACGACGAGATCTCCGGGCCTCAGGGCGCGAGGTCGAAGCAGTTGAGGCAGTGCAGAACCGGTCACCGACGCAGTGTCCCCACACACGCAACAACACGCTACGAATTTGCCAGTCGACCAGCCAGCAGGCCTAGGGGTGTCTCGCGGATCACGACCTCTTTCGCAAGCCCCCGGGGCACCCACCGGCACAGGCGGCATCGGCACACCCGGCAGCAGACGCTTCCCGACCCTCATTTTCCAGCGCACTCTCCCAAGGCGACAGCTTAAGAAAGTAGCCTTTGGCCGCCCGCCCCGGCGCGGGGCGCCGCTGGCGGAAAAGTGAATCTGCTGCGATTGCGTCGCGTTCGCCCAATGGAATAGCGATGTCGTTCCAGTGATTTCGGAGCGACGTGCGGGCCGGCCCTGATCGGCGCTGCCGTTGACCGGGAACTTCCCGGCGCCGGGGAGGCCCGCACCAAGGGTTCACGTCGACCGCCGGCCGTCACCTGCTCGACGGATGCGGGCCGCCGCCGGCGCACGCAGGCGGACTCCATGCGCCCAGGCCGCCGCTGGCCTGTACAGGCGGTTGCCGGGTGTCCGGACCGTCGCTTGCGGAACCGCGCCGGATCCGCGATCGTCACCAGCGCTCGGCGTGGCGCTGGGCAGGATGCCGCCTCGGCCGACAGGGACCCGCACCCTGGAACAGGGGCCGGGGGCGGGATCGGGGCCGGATGGCGCGGCCGGGAACTGGGTGCTCCGTCCCGCAGCTGACGCAGACGCTCGGCGTGGCGCCGGACAAGGCCCCAGGCTCGGTGGCGCTGATGGGTGCGGCGGAACGCGTCATTACCGGGCGAGTATCGGCGCGATGCGGTCCGGTCACGCATTGCGGCAAGTTCCTCCGTGGTGAATAGCTGAAGCTGCCGCATGGGACTATTATCTCGGATCCGGGCGACAATTATCGTTCCTGGATCGGCGATCGATCATGCCAATTATCCCGCTTGATCATCCACCCTGATCTGGCAACCCGAGCTCCCGCGTCAGACGTCGATGAGATTCTGCGGCGACTTGGGCGGGCCCCGGGGGAGGCGCAATTCGGTGGTCCCATCCGCCTGGGAGGGCGAGCATGGTCGCCATGGTGAGGGAACGGGTCTGGGCGCCGCTTCAGGGCGGGCTGCCGCCGGTGGAGACGGTGACCGGCCCCGTCGTGGAGATCGCCTGCGACGAGTCCGGGTTCTCCGGCAGCAATCTGCTCGATCCGGCGACCCCGGTGATCACGCATGCGAGCGTCGACCTGAGCGTCGCCGAGGCGGTCGGGCTGATCGCGGCGCTGCGGTCGGGGTTCCGGTACTCGCCGGACGAGTTCAAGTCCGGGCGGTTCCTGCGCGGCCCGGACGCGGGCGAGGCGCTGGGGTGGTTCCTGGCGGCGCTGGGCGGCCGGGCGCACGTCCACCTCGTCGACAAGGAGTACTTCCTCGTCACCCGGATCCTCGACCTGTTCCTGGCCGAGCCGTCCTATGCGGCCGGTACCCGCCTGGCCCAGGAGCATCGCCCGGCCGCGCTCACCCTGTACCGGGCCCGGCACTCGGCCGGGCGCGACTGGGGCGTCTTCCTCGCCGCCTTCGTCGAACTGGTCCGGATGAAGCGGCGGCGCCGGCCGGACCACCCGATCGTCGAACGGTTCCTCCAGGCGCGGGATGCGCTGGCGCGGGACGGGCTCGGCGCGCGGGCCGCCGGCGTCCTCGACGGGCTCAGCCGGGCCCGCGTGCAGGCCGTCCTGACCAGGCTGCGCGACGACGACCCGGCGATACCGCCGCCGCTGGAGCCGATGCTGCCGGCGCTGGCCGAGACCGTCCTGTACTGGAGCGGCGGCCACCGGCAGGTGCTGGTGGTCCACGACGAGCAGAGCGCCCTCACCGCCGGCCGGTTGAGGCGTCTTCAGCAGGCACTGGCGGACGGTTCCGACGAGGCCGGTGCCGCACCGGGCCGGCTCTCGCCGCTGGCCGGGCTGGTGACGGTCGACTCCCGGGACGATCCGCGGGTCCAGGTCGCCGACCTCCTCGCCGGCGTGGCACGGCGGCTGCCGGGTACCGCAGGCGACGGCCCGCTCCAGCCGTTCCTCTCCCCGACCTCCCTGCGCGATCCCGAGCGATGACACGCCTCGTCGAAGAGCACCGCCTCGTGGGTGTCCGATCCCGCGCTGAAGGCCCCCGCCACGGATCGAGAGGATCAACGGCAGCCTCGCGACGGTGCTCTTCGGACGGTGCACCCGCAGTCTCACGCGGCGGCCCGAAGGGCCGATCGAGAACACTTACGCTACCCAACATAGCGTAAGTGGCAGGATAGCCTGATCCGGTGCAGACATCCACCACCCCCGCGATCGGGCGGCCCCGCTCGGACCTGAACGCGACCGTCTTCGCCGCCACGCTGCGCTCGGTGCACGAACTGGGCTATGCGGGCGCGACGATGGACCGGATCGCGGCGGCGGCGGGCGTGGCGAAGACGACGCTCTACCGCCGATGGCCGTCCAAGGGCGCGCTGATCGTGGAGTGCCTGCTCGACGCGTTCGGACCGGTGCCGCTGACCGGCAGCCGCGGCGAGATCATGTCGTCGGCCATCCGCTGGATCGCGGCGAAGATCGGCGAACCCGGTGCCGGCGCGGCGTTCGCGGGCGTGTTCAGCGACGCCATCAACGATCCGGCCCTCCGCGGGCTCCTGTCCGCACGGCTTCAGGATCCGTACCGGCTGGCGCTGCAGGACGCGCTTGGCGAGCCGGAACACCGGATCCTGCTCCTCATCGACGTCGTCACTGGGACCCTGCTGCACCGGATGGGCATGACCGGCGAGCCCATGGCCGACGCCGACGTCGACGCGCTGACCGAGATGGTCCTGCGGTCCTTCGGCTGACCGCCGCCGGGTTCTACGCTGCTGGCGGAACCGGCGCCCGGCGGGTATCGGCGGCGCCGCACCGATGGGTACCGTGACCGGATGGCGGACATCGCGCACCTCGGCCCCGGCGGACGTCCGCGGCCCCGGCCGCTGCTGCGCACGTTCGTCGGCGAGGTCCTGCGCCGCCACCGGCTGGAGCAGCGCCGCACGCTGGCCGAGGTCGCCCGGGAGGCCTGCGTCTCGGTGCAGTACCTCTCCGAGGTCGAACGCGGCCGCAAGGAGCCCAGCTCCGAGATCCTCGCCGCCGTCTGCGACTCGCTGCGGATCGAGCTGTCCGACCTGCTCGCCGAGGTGGGGCGCGATCTCGCAATGGACCGCGCCCCGGTCCTCAGGCTGGAGAACGCCCGGCGCCACCAGCACCTCGCGGCGCGACCGCAGCACCCCGGTGGCTCCGTCATGCTGCTGGCCGCCTGATCAGCTCGCGTCCGCCAGCTGGAACGGACGCGCCGCGCGGGCGGTGATCACCTGGTCGGCGAGGCCGTACGCCACCGCCTGCGCCGCGGACAGGGTCATGCTCCGGTCGGTGTCGGCCCGGATCCGCGCCGCCGTCTGGCCGGTGTGCTCGGCGAGGATCTCATCCATCTCGGCGCGGACCTTCGCCACCTCCTTGGCCTCGACCGCCAGGTCCGGCAGCGTGCCGCGGGCCTGGCTCGACGGCTGGTGCAGCGTCACCTTCGCGTGCCGCAGCACCGAGCGCTTGCCCGGCGTGCCGGCCGCGAGCAGGGCCGCCGCCGCGGACGCCGCCTGCCCGACGCAGATGGTGGCGATGTCGCACCGTACGAAATGCATGGTGTCGTAGATCGCGGTCAGCGCGCTGAAAGAGCCGCCCGGGGAGTTGATGTACAGCCCGATCTCCCCCTCGCCCGCGGACTCCAGGTGGATCAGCTGAGCGATCACCACGTTGGCGACCCCGTCGTCGATCTCGGTACCGAGAAAGATGATCCGATCCGAGAGCAGCCGCGAGTAGATGTCATACGCCCGCTCCCCGTTCGGCGTCTTCTCCACCACAGTAGGAATCGTGTACTGACTCATGCCATCCCCTCCGCTGGCGCTCCGGCGATGTCATGAGTTTTGGACTGAGTTGATGATTCACTCGCAAGCTCGCTCATGCCATCCCCTCCGCTGGCGCTCCGGCGATGACATGAGTTTCAGACTGAGCCGATGATTCACTCGCAAGCTCGCTCATGCCATCCCCTCCGCTGGCGCTCCGGCGATGACATGAGTTTCAGACTGAGCCGATGATTCACTCGCAAGCT
>NZ_JBEZDY010000026.1:0-22232 GCF_040648555.1 Actinoplanes sp. NPDC049118 | reverse complement strand
GCTCGCTCATGCTCCCAGCCCCATCGGTTGGCGGGCCAGCGCGGGGCGGACGTCGTCGACGCTGTCCAGGACGTGATCGATGAGGCCGTACTCGAGGGCCTCCTCCGCGGTGAACCAGCGATCGCGCCGGCTGTCCCGCTCCACCGTCTCGATCGGCTGCCCCGTGTGCTCCGCGGTCAGCCGCAGCAGCGTGGCGCCGACCCGCTCGAGCTGGTCGGCGTAGATCTCGACGTCGGCCGCCGTGCCGCCGAAGCCGGCCGAGCCCTGGTGCATGAGGATCTGCGCGTGCGGCAGGCTGAACCGCTTGCCCGGCGTACCGGCGGAGAGCAGGAACTGCCCCATGCTGCCGGCCAGCCCCATCGCCAGCGTGCTCACGTCGTTGGGGATCAACCGCATCGTGTCGTAGATGGCCAGGCCGGCGCTGACCGAGCCGCCCGGCGAGTTGATGTAGAGGCTGATCATGCCGTACGGATCCTCCGCCGACAGCAGGAGCAGCTGGCCGCAGAGCCGGTTGGCGACCGGATCGTCGACCTCCGTCCCGAGCACGATGATGCGCTGATGAAGCAGCCGGGCAGCCAGTTGATCGTCGATCGAGCCCGCGTTCGGCGTCGCCCCGGTGGATGATTGCATGACTTCTCCTCGTACTCGGACCGCTACTGCTCGATCCACCATGGGACCGGCGCAGCCCGCGAACCAAGCCGATCTGCTGTCAGCAGATGACCCGCGGGATTCGCACGTCGCAGAGCACTCAAGAACAGTCGTACGGGCACACGTCCCTCGGCGGCGCCGGCCTCGTGTACGGTCCGTCGGCATACGGCGGGAACCATTCCGTGCGGACCGGCAGGCGGGAGCCCCGCTGCCATTCGAGCGAGATCTTGTCGCCCGGCCACGGGACATTGTGGACCAGCACCCACACCGTCATGGCCCGGCCGGGTCCCAGCGTGAAGTTGGCATTCGGGTGCTGGCCGCAGTAGCTCCTCTCGCCGCCCACGTAGCCGGCGATGGTGCCGTTCGACCGTTTGAGCCACTCCCCCGAGATCGTGGGATCCGTCACCCCTTGGCAGGTGAAGTAGAGGATCCGATCGCCGAGATTGCTGTAGTTGACCCGGTAGTAGATCCACAGCGGGTCATGCCCCTGATGCGGCCAGACGTACGCGTGGGAGAAGCCGAGACGCAGGCCGGCGATGCCCCCGGCGTTGTCGACCCGAGGATGGCCCTGCTGCGGTGACCCCGACCTCCACAGGTAGTACCAGCCGGCGCGCACCTCGGCGAGGCTTGCCTGCGCCCGGCCGGGCGCCGTGCGGGGCACGGCCGTCGCGGGACTCGCCGTGAGAATCACGGAGATCATGACGAACGCCGCACCGACTCGCGCGATTCTCGCTTTCACGTCGCTCACCTCCTACTACTGGCAATGCTTCGAAAATCCGGCGGAAAGGCATCGGTACGGATTTCGGTCGAGGTAGGAACAGGTTGCGGACGCAACGCGCAGTCTTCAGCAGATAGGGACAGTCGCCGTCCGCGCAAGAAATGTCAGCCGAAGGTGTCTTTCGGCGATGCAAACCGACGCTTTTCATGTGGCGCGAGTAAACTATTCGGTCCGCCGGCGGTACCGGGCGGATCAGAGGACGTCGGGTATCCGTACCTCGATCGTGGTTCCCTCGTCGCACCGGGAACGGACCCGCAGCTCGCCGCCGAGCAGGCGGACCCGCTCGGCCATGCCGCGCAGGCCGCGCGGCGCGCCGGTGGGATGCACCCGGCGCAGTTCCCGCGTGGTCGGTTCGAAGCCGCGGCCGTCGTCGGTGACGGTGAGCATGACCAGGCGCCCGTGCCCGGAGAGCCGGATCACGGCGCCGCCGGCGTCGGCATGCCTGACGACGTTGTGTATCGCCTCCTGCGCCACGCGGAACAGCGACGTGGTGACGTGGTCCGGCAGCGACAGGTTCTGCGCGTGGACCCGGATCGGCAGGTTGGGCACGTTGCGGGCCAGGCTGGCCAGACCGGCCGCGAGGCCGAGGTCGTCGAGGATCGGGCTGCTCAGCCCGGTGATGGCGCTGCGGGTCTCGCCGAAGGCGAGGTCGGCGAGGGAACGGGCCGCGTCGACCTGCTTCGCGACGTCGCCGATGTCGCCGTCCTGCAGGGCCGCCTTCGCGGCCGACAGGTGGAAGCTGAGGCTGGCGATGGCCTGCGTGACGCCGTCGTGCAGGTCGCCGGCGATGCGGCGACGCTCGGCCTCCTGCATCGCGACCGTGTCCGCGACCGCGTTGTCCCGCAGGCTCCGGTAACCGTCGAGGCTGTCGGCCAGGCCGGAGAGGTGCACGCGCAGCGCGACGAGATCCGCCACCGCCTGTGCCGTGTCGACCTCGTCCGGGGCGAACGCGCGCCGCCGCCTGCTGAACACCGCCAGAACGGCCACGCTCGCGCCGTCCGGCACCCGCGCCGGCACGCACAGCCGGGACACCGGATCGCCGGCGCCGATCCCCAGCAGTTCCCGGTGGCGCTGGTTGCGCGGGTGGTCGTCGACGAGGACGACCGGTATCCCGTCGGCCGCCACCCGCCCGGTCACCCCGAAGCCACGCGGCAGCCTCAGGCCGGGCTCGCCGGGCGCGGGGTGGCCGGCGCTGAGCACGAGGTCACCGTCGTCGGCCACGCGGAACACGAGGCATCCGTCGGCCGCCAGCGCGTCGGTCAGGGCAGCCGCCACCCGGTCCAGCACCGCCGGCAGCGACGGCTCGCGGGTCACCCAGCCGCGGACCTGGCCGATGAGATCCGTCAATGGAAGAGGCATTCGCGCAGCGCGACCGCGACCGCCGAGCCGCGGTCGTTGACCTCGAGCTTGCGGTAGAGGCCACGGAGGTGGGTCTTGACGGTGTCGTCGCTGACCACCAGGCGCGCCGCTATCGCCTTGTTGGACAGGCCGCCGACGAGCAGCGCCAGGACCTCGCTCTCGCGCTGGGTCAGGCCCAGCCGCGCGCCGGGCCAGAATTCGCCCTGGCGCAGGTGCGCGGCGGCCGTTGCCACCCGCCCGGCGAGGCCGGGGTCGATGACGATGTCGCCGAGCTGGACGTTCTCGAGGTGACGCAGCAGCTCGGGCCCGTCGATCCGCTTGAGCAGGTAGCCCGAAGCGCCGGCGCGCAATGCCTGGTACAGGTGTTGCTCGTCGTCGTAGACGGTGAGGAAGACGACCCTCGTGGCCGGTTCCGCGGCCCGCATCGCGCGGCACACGTCCAGCCCGCTGTCGCGGCGCAGCCGGATGTCGCAGAGCACCACGTCGGGCCGGTACGCGGTGACGGCCTGTACCGCGCCGGCCTCGTCGCCCACCGATCCGATCACCTCGACGGCGTCCGGGAACCGGGCGAGCATGGCGCGCAGGCCCTGCAACACCATCTCGTGGTCGTCGACCAGCAGCACCCGGATCGGCGCGCGGTCAGGCGGATGCACCGGACACCTCGGCAACGGTCGCGGCGCCGGCGGACTCCCCCAGCCGCCGGCCCGGCGGACGCGCCGCCGGGGCGGTGGGGTCCGTCCGCCGTCGAACGGGTAGCGGGCTGCTCATGATGAACTCCTCCAGCGAGCCGATGCTCCGCCGCGTGGACGGTCGGTGGTGAGGTCGAACATGGGTGCAGGCCCGGGCCGGCCGCGACCGTATCCGCCCGGTGCGGCGCGTGCGACAACGCTCCAGCGTTTCCCACTGGATCCGCGCGGTCAGCCTCGGCGGGTCGTGGTCCAGCCGCGGCCGCAACGGAGTCCTGTCCTGCCGGTTGGTCACCAGCGCCGGACGCCGTTGCCTCGATGCCGGCACCGATGCCCGGGCGGCTGGCCCGGTCATTGGTCGGCATTTGCATGGAATAGTACGGGTAACGATGGTCGATGTCGAGGGTGGACCGAGCCCCGCAGGCGCCCTGTCCTTTTCGGACATGGAACCCTGCGAGGTCGCGCGGTCAGCGGAGCGTGGTCACCGGAGCAGTGCCGTCGAGTGCAGCCGCCGCAGCGCGTCCGTCGTGACCCCACCGGCGAGGATGTCGGGCACGACCACGTCGGACAGATCCGTCGCCCGGTAGCCCGGCACGACCGCGGCCGCACCGGGGAACTGCATGTCCCTGTGGTATTCCGACGCCACCACCAGGCACGGGATCCCCGCCGCGGTCGCGGCGGCCAGCCCGGGCGGTGAGTCCTCGACGGCGAGTGCGTCCCGGGCCCCGATCCCCAGGGCGGACAGGGCCCGGAGGTAGGCCTCCGGCTCCGGCTTGAGCTCCGCCACGTCGTCACCCGTGACGACGGCGGCGAACACGATGTCGTCGAACAGGCGCTTGAGCAGGATGGTCACCCACTCGCGGCGGCCGGTCGTGGCGATCGCGACGCTCACGCCGCGGTCCTGCAGCTCGGTCAGCAGCTCGTGCACGCCGGGCCGCGGGCACAGCGGGCCGGCGCGCAGCCAGGCCGCGAAGTGTACGGTCTTGGTCCGGTGCAGGACCCGCGCCGCCCCGGCCGGGTCGCTCAGGCCCTGCTCCGCGAGGTACCACGCCAGCCGGTACCGGCCGCCGGTGACGGCCAGCAGCCGGCCGTACTCGGCCACGTCCCAGTGGAAGGGCAGTCCGTGGTCGCGGAACGCCAGATTGAACGCGCGGCGGTGCCCGTCGCGCTCGGTTTCGGCGAGCGTGCCGTCGACGTCGAAGATGACCGCGCGCAGCCGGCGCGGTGCGGATGCCTTCACCGTTGGTACACCTCCTGCATGAGGTGGAACAGCAGCATCTCCTGGGTGATCGCGAGCGGCTCGCTGTGTGCGCCGTCGGCGAGCCGGCCGAGCCCGCGGGGGATCTCCCGGCCGCGGCCGACACACTCCCAGAGCGCCTTCGCCAGCAGCCGGGCCTCCTCCGGGGTGGCCCGCCCGTGGACCCGGAGGCAGTCGACCGGGGTGCCGTCGTCGTCCCGGATGACGTTCAGGTCCATGGCCGCGCCGGCGCCGTCGGAGAGCAGGTGTGCCAGCGACGGGTGCTGGACCGTCGGGCGCAGCAGCAGCTCGGCGGTGGACGGCGTGCCCGGCGGGTCGAAACCGTCCAGGGCCGGCGCGAACCGCACGACGATGTCGGCGAAGCGGCGCTGCGGGCGGATGTACGCGGCCGATTCGGGCTCGCGCCGCGCGAGCTCGCGGCGCACCTCGGCCTCGGTGTATCCCCGGCTGGTGGTGTCGCGGAGGATCTTCCACCGGTGCCGGAGCTCCTCCGGCGGGTCGACGAAGACGGTCACGTCGAAGCAGGCGCGCGCGAGCTTGGAGAAGAGCGGGAACAGGCCCTCGACGATGACGAACTGGCGGGGCCGCAGGTATTCGGGCCGGGCGAAGGTGCCGCTGCGGTGGTCGTAGACCGGCTTGAGGATCGGCTGGCCGATGGCCAGCAGCTGGAGGTGCTGTTCCATGATGTCGAGGTGGTTGGCGTCCGGCGACAGCGCGGTCAGCCCCAGCGCCGAGCGCTGCGCCCGGTCGTACCGGTGGTAGTCGTCCACGCAGATCGACGTGCACCGGTGCGGGCCGATGGCCTCGGCGAGCCCCTGCGCCAGCGTCGTCTTGCCCGAGCCGCTGTCGCCGCCGACCGCGAGCATGACCGGGCGCGCGCCGACAGGCCCGCCGTCGGCGCGCGCCGCGGTCATGCCCTGACCCGGCGTCGCATCAGGCGCAGGATCATCGGGGTGAAGATCAGCTGCATCGCGAGCTCCATCTTCCCGCCGGGCGCGACGATCACGTTCGGTCGGGACATGAAGGAGTCGTGCAGCATCGACAGCAGGTACGGGAAGTCGATGCCCTTCGGGTCGGCGAAGCGGATGATCAGGAAGCTCTCGTCCGCGGTCGGAATGGTGCGGGCGATGAACGGGTTCGAGGTGTCCACCGTGGGCACCCGCTGGAAGTTGATGTGGGTCTGCGAGAACTGCGGGCAGATGTGGTGCACGTAGTCCGGAAGCCGGCGCAGGATCGTGTCCATCACCGCCTCCTCGGAGTAGCCGCGCTGGGTCCGGTCCCGGTGCAGCTTCTGGATCCACTCCAGGTTGATGATGGGCACGACGCCGATGCGCAGGTCGGCGTGGCGTGCGACGTCGGCGTCCGGCGTCACGATCGCGCCGTGCAGCCCCTCGTAGAAGAGCAGGTCGGTGCCGGGCGCGATGTCCTCCCACGGCGTGAAGGTGCCCGCGTCCTGCCCGAAGGGCGCGGCCTCCTCGTCGTCGTGCAGGTAACGGCGCAGCCGCCCGGTGCCGGTCTTGCCGTACTCCTCGAAGAGCGCCGCCAGCTCCGGCAGCAGGTTGGCCTCCGGCCCGAAGTGGCAGAAGTTCGGGTTGCCGGCCGCCGCCGCGGCGGCCGTCTCCTTCTTCATCTCCTCCCGGTCGTAGCGGTGGAAGGAGTCGCCCTCGACGATGGCGGCGGTGAGGCCCTCCCGGCGGAAGATGTGCTGAAACGTACGGGTGACCGAGGTGGTGCCGGCGCCCGACGACCCGGTGATGGCCACGACGGGGTGCTCGGCCGACATCAGCCGGCCCGGAACATCGAGCGCACGTTGAACAGCGACCCGTCGAAGCTCTCGTCGTCCGGCTCGTGGTGGTAGCGCTCGATGCGCTCGACCTCGGCCCGCGAGCCGAACACCAGCGGCGCGCACTGGTCCAGCCGGGCCGGGGCGAGCTCCATCGTCCGGGTTCGGCCGGTGCTGGCCCGCCCGCCCGCCTGCTCGATGAGGAACGCGATCGGGTTGCACCCGTACATCAGCCGCAGCTCACCGGGCCGGCCGGGGTTGCTGTCGGCCGGGTAGAGGACGACGCCGCCGCGGGTGAGGATGCGGAACGCGTCCCCCACCAGCGAGGCCACCCAGTGCATGGTGAAGTCGTGTTCCCGGGGCCCGCTCCGGCCGGCCAGGCACTCCCCGATGTATCGCCGCACCGGCGCCTCCCAGAAGCGTTCGTTGGCGCTGTTGATGGCGAACTCCCGGGTCTGCTCGGGCACCCGCATCCGCGGGTGGGTGAGCACGAACGCCCCGATGTCGCGGTCGAGGGTGAACCCGTCCACGCCGTCGCCGGTGGTCAGGATGAGCATGGTGGCCGGGCCGTACAGGGCGAACCCCGCGCAGACCTGTTCCGTTCCGGGCTGCAGGAAGTCCTCGACCCGCGGGTCGGCGCCCGGGCGGGGGGTACGCAGCACGGAGAAGATGGTCCCCACCGACTGGTTCACGTCGATGTCGTCCGATCCGTCGAGCGGGGCGAACGACAGCAGGTACTTGCCCCGCCGGTACGGCGCGGGGATCGGCAGGATGCCGGCCGTCGCCGAGGATGTCATGGCGGCGAGGTGCCCGCCCCAGAGGGTCTCCGCGGCCATCACCTCGTTGCTGGCGAGGGCGAGATGCGCGAGCACCTTGCCCGGCACGTTCGCCGCGCCGGCGCGTTCGGCCGGTGCCGCGAGCTCGCCCCGGTTGACCTGGTTGGCGATGATCTTCACTGCCGTGGTGATCGCGTTGAGCAGGCCGGAGAAGTCGCCCGTCGAGTCGAGGTGCCGGTGCTCCTGCTCGATGGTGTGCCGGGTGAGGGTGATCCGCCCGAGCGGTGCGGCCAGGCCGGCTGCGGTTTCGGTCAGGTTGGGCACGGTGGTTTCCCAACGGTCGGGCCGCGGCGGCGGCGTCGTACGCTGCGCCGAACGTACGGGCGGGCCGGCCGGGGTGCCTCACCCGCGCGGGCGGGTGTGCGGATGAGATCGGGCCACCCGGAACACGAGCTCGCCGGCGTGCCGCGGCTCGGTGAGGTGGCGCAGGAACAGCTCGGTGGTGGCGGTCGGCGCGGCCGTGGTGACCGCGTGCCACGGCCGGATCAGCGGGGTTCCGGGCGCCGGGATCCGGCGCAGCGTGCCGGCGCGCAGGTGCCCCTCCACGGCGTCGGTGGAGACGAGGGTGACGCCCAGGCCCAGGGCCGCCGATGACACCACCGCGCCGACCGAGCCGAGCGTCAGCAGCGGCGGTTCGAGCTGCATCCGCTGCAGCAGCGCGAGGGTCGCGTCGCGGGTGCCCGAGCCGGCCTCCCGCAGCAGCCAGTTGACCGCGCCGAGGTCGTGCTCCGGCCCCGGCGCGGCCACGAGAACCATCGAGTTGGCCCGGGTGGCCCGGGTGACCTGGCCCGCGCCGGGCCGGCCGCCGATGACGACGTCGAGCCGGTGATCGGCGAGCAGGGCCGAGACCCGGTCGCGGACGCCGATGTCGAGGGTCACCTCGACCTGCGGATAGCGCTGCCGGAACGAGGCCAGCAGGCCCGGGATGAGCGCCTCGCCGGCGGTGGTGACCGCCCCGATCCGCAGCCGCCCGCGCTCCGCGTCCACGCCGCGGCGGGCGGCGGCGACGCTCTCGTCGAGCAGGCCGAGGATGCGCCGCGCGTAGCCGGCGAACATCTCGCCGCTCTCGGTCAGCCGCAGCCCCCGGCCGCTGCGCTCGAGCAGCACGACGCCGACCTCGCGGTGCAGCGCGGCCAGCGCGGCCGAGACGGCCGACTCGGTGACCGACAGCCGCTGGGCGGCGGCGCGGGCGGACCCGCACTCGACGATCGCCAGGAACGTCTGCAGCCGGACGGGTGTCATGGGCCCACAATAGACAAGCGAACGCTCAAGTGAACCCGGGGAAAGCTCGCTGGACGAATGGAGTGTCCGGGCGGCAGTGTCGACCGCATGACCAGTGAAGACCGGTGGAACCCCGGGGTACGCAGCTACGCGAGCATGGGCTACTACGACGCCGACTACGTACCCAAGGAAACCGACGTGCTGGCGGTGTTCCGGGTGACGCCGCAGCCCGGAGTGGATCCGGTGGAGGCGGCGGCCGCGGTGGCCGGCGAGTCGTCGACCGCCACCTGGACGGTCGTGTGGACCGACCGGCTGACCGCGAACACCCACTACCAGGCCAAGGCGTACCGGGTCGATCCCGTGCCCGGCCGCCCCGGCGAGTACTTCGCGCACGTCGCCTACGACATCGATCTGTTCGAGGAGGGTTCGATCGCGAACCTGACCTCGTCCATCATCGGCAACGTCTTCGGCTTCAAGCCGCTGCTCGCGCTGCGGCTGGAGGACATGCGGATCCCGGTGGCGTACGTCAAGACCTTCCAGGGTCCGGCGCACGGCATCGTGATGGAGCGCGAGATGCTCAACAAGTACGGCCGTCCCCTGCTCGGCGCCACCGTCAAGCCCAAGCTCGGGCTGTCGGCCCGCAACTACGGCCGCGTGGTCTTCGAGGCGTGCCGCGGCGGTCTCGACTTCACCAAGGACGACGAGAACATCAACTCGCAGCCGTTCATGCGCTGGCGCGACCGGTTCCTCTACTGCATGGAGGGTGTCAACCGGGCGACGGCGGAGACCGGCGAGATCAAGGGCCACTACCTGAACGTCACCGCGGCGACCGTCGAGGAGATGTACGAGCGCGCCGAGTTCGCCAAGGAGCTCGGCAGCGTCGTCATCATGATCGACCTCACCATCGGATACTCCGCCATGCAGTCCATGGCCAACTGGGCCCGCCGCAACGGCGTGCTGCTGCACCTGCACCGGGCCGGCCACTCCACCTACACCCGGCAGAAGACGCACGGCGTGAGCTTCCGCGTCATCGCCAAGTGGTGCCGGCTGATCGGCATCGACCACGTGCACGCGGGCACCGTGGTGGGCAAGCTCGAGGGCGACCCGGCGACCACCCGCGGCTTCTACGACACGCTGCGCCTGGACCACATCCCGGCGAACCCCGCGCACGGCATCTACTGCGACCAGGACTGGGCGAGCATGCCGGGTGTCATGCCGGTCGCTTCGGGCGGCATCCACGCCGGGCAGATGCACCAGCTGGTCGAGCTGCTCGGCGAGGACGTCATCCTGCAGTTCGGCGGCGGCACGATCGGCCACCCGATGGGCATCGCGGCGGGGGCCGAGGCGAACCGGGTGGCGCTCGAGGCGATCATCAAGGCCCGCAACGAGGGCAAGGACCTGCTCCGGGAGGGTCCCGGCGTGCTGCGCGCCGCCGCGCAGCGGTGCGGTCCGCTCGACGCCGCCCTCTCCACCTGGGGAGATGTCACGTTCGACTACGCCGCCACCGACGCGCCCGATGTCATCGCGACCGCGAGCCGATAGGAGACAACACCCATGTACCTGCGTCACGGAGCCTTCTCCTACCTGCCCGAGCTGACCGACAACGAGGTGGCCGCGCAGATCCGGTATGCCCTCGACAACGACTGGCCCGTCTCGATCGAGTACACGGACGACCCGCACCCGCGCAACGTCTACTGGGAGATGTGGGGCCTGCCCCTGTTCGACCTGGCCGAGCCCGACGCGGTGCTGCACGAGATCCACGACTGCCGCGCCGCGTTCCCGCGGCACTACGTCCGGGTGCTCGCCTACGACGCGCGGCTGGGCCGGCAGACCACGGCGCTGAGCTTCCTCGTGCAGCGGCCGGCGCACGAGCCGGGCTTCCGGCTCGTGCGCACCGAGGCCAACGACCGGGTCCAGCGCTACTCCCTCCAGCCGTACGCGACCGAGGCGCCCGCCGGGGCGCGCTATTCGCCCGAATGACCGGGGGCTTCTCGATGCGCCCCGGGCCGGCGGCCCAGGAGCAGCAGCTCCTGGGCGGGGACGCGCTGATCGATCTCAACGCAGACGAGGCGGCCGCGCAGGCCCGCGCGGTGCTGGCCGAGTTCGATCAGGAGACCGTCGGGCTCACCGCGGTCAAGCGGCGCCTGGCCGAGATCGCGGCGCTGCTGCTGGTGAGCCGGGCCCGGGCCCGGTTCGGGCTGTCGGCCAGCAGCCCGTCGCTGCACATGAGCTTCACCGGCGGGCCCGGCACGGGAAAGACCACGGTCGCCCTGCGGATCGCCGAGCTGCTGCACGGGCTCGGCTACCTGCGTACGCCGCGGGTGGTCGCGGTGACCCGCGACGACCTGGTCGGCCAGTTCATCGGGCACACCGCGCCGAAGACGAAGGAGGCGATCGCCCGGGCGGCCGGCGGGGTGCTGTTCATCGACGAGGCGTACTACCTGCACCGCCCCGAGAACGAGCGGGACTACGGGCAGGAGGCGGTCGAGATCCTGCTGCAGGAGATGGAGTCCGGGCGCGGCTCCCTGGTGGTGGTCTTCGCCGGGTACGCGGACCGGATGGAGAAGTTCCTGTCCTCGAACCCGGGGCTCAGCTCGCGGGTGGCACACCACATCCGCTTCGACGACTACAGCCACGACGAACTGGTACAGATCGCCGAGCTGATGCTGGCGCGCGACAGCTACCGGTTCACCCCGGACGCGCGCGCGGCGTTCGAGTCCTATGTCGAGCTGCGGATGGCGATGCCACGGTTCGCCAACGCGCGCAGCGTCCGCAACGCGCTGGAGCGCTGCCGGCTGCGGCAGGCGATCCGGCTCGCCGCCCTCGGCGGACCGGTCGGTCTCGCCGAGCTGACCGCGCTGACCGCGGCCGACGTGCGCGGCAGCAGCGTCTTCGCCCAGGCGGGCTGAGCCGCCGCCGGAGTTGGTATAGTACGCCCGATTTACTCAGTATCGCCCGTTGCGCCGAGGTGATCCCGGCGCGGCGGGCGATATGAATTTCCGTTGAACCGATCAGCCACGGGCACTGCGGAAACACAACCGTAATATTACATATTCGAATTCTGTTGACGAGTATAAAGTGGACCGAGTTGACGCTTTCCCGGGAAAAGCTTAACGTGTGGGCGATCCATTCGAGCGAATCGCGGGCGTGCCCTCCACAAGAAGGATGCGTCCCGATGAGCCGCGCCTTCCACAAGGAGGAATTCGTGGTCCCCATTCACCACATCGGCGTCCTGGCAACCAGCCTGTCCACCACGGCCGCGCTGCTCGCCACGGGCGCGCCCGCCGCGGCGGCGCCGGCGGCGGTACCGCCGCCCGGCAGCAACCTGGTGCTCGCCGTGTTCCCCGCCGGCCAGAGCACCGGTCCGCTGCGGCTGGCCACCCTCGAGTGCGACCCCGACGGCGGTAGCCACGCCGCCGCGGGTTCGGCCTGCGACGATCTGCACGCGGTCGACGGTGACCTCACCGCACTCGCCGACGACGGTGGAATCTGCACCCGGGAATACCGCCCGGTGACCGCCATTGCGGCGGGCACCTGGCAGGGAGATCCCGTCGCCTACCGGCAGACATTCCCGAACCATTGCGTCCTGATCAACGCCACGGGCAAGGTATTTGATTTCTGAGAAGGCCCGCCCGGGAAATTTGACGCGTGAGATGAGGACGATGCAATGAAGCAGTTGTTCCGAACCCTGGCCGTGACGGTCGCCGCGGTGACCGCCCTGCTCGCCGCGGAGCCGGCCGTCGCGGCGTCGGCGCCGCGCACCGAGTCCGTATCGGTGACCCGTTCCGGCGGCTTCGCCGGCCGTACCGACTCCTTCGCCGTGGACTCGACCACCCGCGACGACCGCGCCGAGGAGGCGCTGGGCGTGGCCGCCGAACTCCGCTTCCGCATGCTGCGGCCGACGTACCTGCCCGCGAACCCCTGCTGCGACCGCTACCGCTACGAGGTCGTCGCGCGCTACAGCGACGGCACGGTCAAGACCGTCGTCACGATGGACGCCGTGCCCGGCACGCCGGACGTGCTGACCGAGGTCATCGACCTCGTCACGACCTCCGGAGCCCCCGCACCCGCGTAGCGGTCCGTCAGCCGCGACGCCGGCCCGCAGGCGAACGCCTGCGGGCCTCGGGCCGCAGGGGGTCACTGGCAGTACCTCCCCGGGCACCCCGGCGACCGCTAACGTCGTGATGCCGGGACGGCGCCGGCCCGAGGAGGACGCCATGGAGACTCGAACGCTCGGCCAGGGACTGCGGGTCTCCGCTCTCGGCCTCGGCTGCATGGGCATGAGCCAGAGCTACGGTCCGAACCCCGGCGACCGCGACGAGATGATCGGCGTCCTGCGCGGCGCCGTCGAGGCCGGCGTCACGTTCTTCGACACGGCCGAGGTCTACGGCCCCTACGTCAACGAGGAACTGGTCGGCGAGGCCCTCGAGCCGCTGCGCGACCGGGTCGTCATCGCCACCAAGTTCGGCTTCGACATCCGCGACGGCCGCATGGCCGGCGTGGACAGCCGGCCCGAGCAGATCCGCCGGGTGGCCGACGCGTCGCTGCGGCGACTGCGAACCGAGCGGATCGACCTGTTCTACCAGCACCGGGTCGACCCCGCCGTGCCCATCGAGGACGTCGCCGGCGCCGTCGCGGAGCTGGTGGCGGCGGGCAAGGTCGCACACTTCGGGTTGTCCGAGGCCGGCGCCGGAACCATCCGCCGCGCACACGCGGTGCACCCCGTCACCGCGCTGCAGAGCGAGTACTCGCTGTGGACCCGCGAGATCGAGGCCGAGATCCTGCCGGCCCTCGACGAGCTCGGCATCGGCCTGGTGCCGTTCAGCCCCCTCGGCAAGGGCTTCCTCACCGGCACCGTCAGCGCCGCGACCGAGTTCACGCCCGGCGACATCCGGACCACCATTCCCCGGTTCACGCCGGAGAACCGGGCCGCGAACCAGGCACTCATCGAGCTGGTCGGCCAGGTCGCCAAGGCGCACGACGCGACACCCGCGCAGGTCGCGCTCGGGTGGCTGCTCGCCCGCCGCCCCTCGCTCGTGCCGATACCGGGCACGCGGCGGTTGTCGCGCCTGCGGGAGAACATCGGTGCCACCCGGCTCGAGCTGTCCGGCGACGACCTCGCCTCGCTGGACGAGGCGGCCACCCGCATCGGCGTGGCGGGCGCCCGCTACAACGAGGCACAGCAGCGCATGACCGGCCTGTGACCCGGGCACCCTAACCCGGTTTTCGCCGGGATATCCGCCAGCTCGCGGCGATGGAGGCCAGGACGATCAACACGCCCGCCCCCACGCCGACCTCGGCCAGGTGCAGCTGCTCGGGGTGGTCCTCCTTCACGGCGGTCTCGGCCAGGCTCTCGCTGCGCCAGATCACCGCCGTGCCGATCCCCGAGCCGCCCAGGAACACCACGAACGGCTCACGGCCGATGACGCCGACCGTCCACTTCTTCGTCTCGGGGTCGTACGTCGCCCCGATGGATCCTCGCACTTCGGCCCGGTCCGGATGGAGCTCCTCGCCGGGGATCAGCCGCAGGTCCTCCTCCGGTCCGGGATCGGCTTGAACGTCGTCGTCGATCAGGAACGGGCCGTCGTCGTCCGGAGGCCGCCGGACCATGACTCGTTGTGTCGGCTCGGGCTCCTGCTGAATCCGGCGGCCGGCCGCCATCCCCCACAGCTTGCGCAGTTGCCACACAGGCCTTCTCCCTCGGTCTGCTACCAAGGATCGAATCCCATCCTTGGCCAAAATGTCTGTTGAATGACCTCCGTGAAGCCCATCACTATCTGCTATTAAATGTAGATACGCCATGCTCTACGCGGCAACAGGGAGTCTCCTTGGAATGGCATTTGACGGCCCGAAAAACGGACACGCGGAACATTGGGGTTGTTCAGACTTTTATGCGCCAGCGCAAAAGACGTACAGAAGCCCTCCGAGGCGCCGCCTGGGCCATTCGTGCTCGCCTCATCCAAGGCCGGGAACTTGCGGCCCCGGTGTCGCTTTCCCAGGTCAGCGGACACTCGGGGGTGAGTTCTGTCGGAGGATGTACGTTCCATGGACCGTTCCGGAACACCGGGTTACAGTGGCCGAAGAGGTGCGTAACACAGGTACTTGCGACCAGTAGTTGTGCGACGGAAACCAAACGATCACCGCGATGTGACCGTGCGGGCATTGAATACCTACGCCTCCCCACGGAGGATGAGCAGGTGCCTTTTGAAGGGGTCAATATGCGTCCCCTTAACAGGACGTCCGTACGGTTAAGGGATACTCAGTGGGCGTCAGCCCGCTCAAGGAGCAGGAGAGACGCATGTCGAGCGCGGATGTGGAAGAGCGAGCAGAAACCGGCACCACACTGACGAAGTTCACGATCAACCTGGTCCGGCGTGCCGTTCGCGCACTGGAGATCGCCACCCAGGTGACCGGTGACAACAGGACCGACACGTTCAACCGGGCGATTCAGGTCTACGCCTACATCGTCAAGGCCGAGGACGAGGGCAAGTCGGTCTTCATCGTGGCGCCGGACGGCAGCAAGGAGCGTCTGCTCCTCACCTGAGGAGTTGGGGATGCGAGGGTGGGGCCGTCACAGCCGCTGCGCCCTCCCCCAACTTTCAGTGAACGACCCGCTCGACTCCTCCGCTCACGCATTCGATCGACTCCCTTTCCCCGCCCTTGCACCGCGGCCCCGCCGCGAGAGCAGGCGCCCGGACCCCGGCCACGCGCCGGCTCCGGGCGCGGCGGGACGGATATCCCACCCAACCTATGGGAATAATATGTGTCCTGGGTCACAAAGTGGCTGACGCCGACCGGCCGGGACACTTAGGTTGCTCACATGAATCGAAGCAAGCGTCTGACGCGGCGCCGCTTCGTCGACTATCTCCGGGTGTGCACCTGCGCCTGTTGAGTCCGACGGCCGCGCACAGCTCAGCAGTCATCTGACCCAGTCACCTGACCCCACGCCGTCACCCACCGTCCACGCCGTCCGCACTGACGCGGGCGGCGCGATGACACCTGCCCTCCACCCGACCGGACGTACACACCGGCCGGTCGTTGATACGTACCCAGCGCAAGGAGCGTTCCATGAAGACATCCAGATTCGCCGTAGCGGCCGCGTTGGCCGGCGCGCTGCTTGCCACCTCCGCGCTCACCGCCTGCGGCAAGTCCGACGATGCCGGTGGCGGTCAGGCCAAGGAGCTGCGCTACCAGGGCTGGGTGGGGCAGGTGACACCCCCCGAACTGGCCGAGGACCTCGGCTATCTCGGCGACGTGAAGCTCAAATGGATCGGCAACACCATCAGCGGCCCGCAGGACATCCAGGCCGCGACCACCGGGGACACCGACTTCGGCGGCGCCTTCAACGGCGCGATCGTCAAGCTCAAGGCGTCCAAGGCGCCGATCACCGCGGTGATCGGCTACTACGGCTCCGACAAGGACAGCTACAACGGCTTCTTCGTGCTCGACGGCAGCCCGATCAGGACGGCCAGGGACCTGATCGGCAAGAAGATCGGCGTCAACACGCTGGGCGCCCACTCCGAGGCGATCACCAAGACCTACCTGAAGCGCAACGGCCTCACGCCCGAGGAGATCAAGCAGGTCGAGCTGGTCGTGGTGCCCCCGGTCAACACCGAGCAGTCGCTGCGGCAGAAGCAGATCGACGTCGCCTCGCTCAGCGGCGCGCTGCGGGACAAGGCCCTCGAGCACGGCGGCATCCGTCCGCTGTACACCGACTTCGAACTGCTCGGCGCGTTCACCGGCGGCAGCTACGTGCTGCGCAACGACTTCCTCAAGAAGAACCCCGACACGGTACACACGTTCGTCACCGGCACCGCCAAGGCGATCGAGTGGGCGCGCACCCAGCCGCGGGAGACCGTGGTCGAGAGGTTCCGGACGATCATCTCCAAGCGCGGCCGCAACGAGGACGACAGCCAGCTCAAGTTCTTCAAGAGCTGGGGCGTGGCCGGCAAGGGCGGCACGATCACCGACACCGACTTCAGCACCTGGATCGAGTGGCTGGACAGCATCGGCGAGCTCAAGAACGACAAGCTCAAGCCCGCCGACATCTACACCAACGAGTACAACGAGCTGGCACCGGGCGGCGCACAGTGAGCGCCCCGAAGATCCGTTTCCAGAACGTCGGCAAGGTCTTCCAGGCCCGCGGCACCACCGTCACCGCGTTGCAGGACATCAACCTCGACGTACGCGCCGGCGAGTTCCTGGTCATCGTCGGCCCGAGCGGCTGCGGCAAGTCGACCCTGCTCGACCTGCTCGGCGGCCTGGCGAAGCCGTCCAGCGGCCGGGTCCTCGTCGACGACAAGCCGATCACCGGGCCCGGCCTGGACCGGGGCGTCGTCTTCCAGCAGTACGCCCTGCTGCCGTGGCGGACGGCGCTGGCCAACGTCCAGTTCGGCCTGGAGGCCAAGCACGTTCCCCGCCGTGAACGCGCCGAGCGGGCGCGCGAGTACCTGGACCTGGTCGGGCTCTCGGGCTTCCACGACCGTTACCCGCACGAGCTCTCCGGCGGCATGAAGCAGCGGGTGGCGATCGCCCGCAGCCTCGCCTTCGACCCGGACGTGCTGCTGATGGACGAGCCGTTCGCGGCGCTCGACGCGCAGACCCGCGACGGACTGCAGGACGAGCTGCTGCGGATCTGGGAGAAGACCGGCAAGACCGTCGTCTTCATCACGCACGGCATCGAGGAGGCGGTCTACCTCGGCCAGCGCGTCGCGGTGATGACCGCCCGTCCCGGCCGAATCAAGCAGGTCGTGGACGTCCCGATCACCGCCCGCTCGGCCACCGAGGACCTGCGCTCCGACCCGCAGTTCGCCGGCTACCGGCACGAGATCTGGACCCTGCTGCGCGACGAGGTCAACAAGGCCCGCAGCGAGGAGCTGCGTTCGGACGACAAGCTGAAGGAGCCGGCCAGTGTCTAGCCTCACCGAGTCCCCGGTCGCCGTCCGCACGGCGCCGCCGCCGGCGCCCGCCGCCGCACCGTCCTACGAGGAGGCCGCGCCCGCGGCCGGCCACCCCTGGCTCCGCCGGCTCCTGCGCGGCGTCGGCTCTGTCACCACCCGGGTTGCCGCGATCGCCGTCCTGGCGGCCGTCTGGGAGGTGTTCCCCCGGCTCGGGCTGGTGGACGCGACCTTCCTGCCGCCGCTGTCAGAGGTGCTCAGCGCCTGGTGGCAGCTGGTGCTGTCGGGCGAACTGATCGACCACGCCCAGGCGAGCCTCGGCCGCTCGCTGGCCGGGTTCGGCCTGGCCATCGCCGCGGCCATCCCGCTCGGCCTGCTGATCGGCTGGTACAAGCCGGCGGCGACGCTGCTCAATCCGCTGCTCGAGGTGTTCCGTAACACCGCCGCGCTGGCCCTGCTGCCGGTCTTCGTGCTGATCCTCGGCCTGGGCGAGACGTCCAAGGTGGCGATCATCTTCTATGCCTGCTCGTGGCCCATCCTGCTGAACACGGTCAGCGGGGTACGCACCGTCGACCCGCTGCTGATCAAGTCGGCCCGCTCGCTCGGGCTCGGCCCGCTGCGGCTGTTCCAGAAGGTGGTGCTGCCCGCCGCCGTGCCCACCATCTTCACCGGGATCCGGCTGGCCGGCGCGTACTCGATCCTCATCCTGATCGCCGCCGAGATGGTCGGCGCCAAGGCGGGGCTCGGATACCTCATCAACTACGCCCAGTACAACTTCGCCGTGCCCGACATGTACGCCGGGATCATCACGATCTCCGCGATCGGCCTCGTCGTGAACCAGCTTCTGATCATCGCCGAGCGCCGCTTCTCCACGTGGCGCACCACCAGCTAGGAAGGAACCGCATCATGACGATCGCTCCCACCACCCCGGACGTCCGCCGCATCGGCGGCCGCATCGGCGCCGAGATCGTCGGGGTCGACCTGTCCCGGGACATCGACGCGGACCTCGGCGCCCGGCTCAACAGCGCGCTGGTCGAGCACAAGGTGCTCGTCTTCCGCGACCAGCACCTCGACGACGAGGCGCACCTGCGGTTCGCCGGCTCCTTCGGCCCCCTGACCACCGCGCATCCCACCGTCCCGTCGGTGGACGGCCAGGCCAACATCCTGGCGGTGCAGGGCGGCGAGGGCGCCCGCGCCAACGCCTGGCACACCGACGTGACGTTCGTGGTCGCCCCGCCCAAGGCGACCACGCTGCGCAGCCTCGTGATCCCGTCGTACGGCGGCGACACCCTCTTCGCGAACACCGCCGCCGCCTACACCGACCTGCCCGAGCACCTGCGGCTGCTCGCCGACCGGCTGTGGGCGGTGCACACCAACGACCACGACTACGCCGAGCACCCGCAGTTCCGCACCAGCGAGGCCGAGGAGTACCACAAGGTCTTCGTCGGGCAGCGCTACCGCACCGCGCACCCGGTGGTCCGCATCCACCCCGAGTCCGGCGCGCCCAACCTGTTCATCGGCGGATTCGCGAACAGCATCATCGGGCTCTCCCAGACCGAGTCGCGCGACCTGCTGCGCCTGCTGCAGGCGTACGTGACCCGGCCGGAGAACACCCTGCGGCACCACTGGGCGGTCGGCGACGTGGTGGTCTTCGACAACCGGACCACCCAGCACTACGCCGCCGACGACTACGGCGACCTGCCCCGCAAGCTGCATCGGGTCACCGTCGCCGGCGACGTGCCGGTCGGCGCCGACGGCGGCAGCAGCCGCGTGCTCGAGGGCGACGAGGCCGGCCACTACACCCCGCAGGCCGCCCGATGAGCCGCCCGGGACAGCTGCACCTGAACGCGTTCCTCATGGGGGTCGGGCATCACGAGGCCGCCTGGCGGCTGCCGGAGAGCGACCCGCACGCCGAGGTCGACGTCGAGCACTTCAAGAACCTGGCCCGCATCGCCGAGCGCGGCCGGCTCGACTCGCTCTTCCTCGCCGACGGGCCCGTGCTCTGGGACCAGGTCGGGCGCCGGCCGTCCGGGGTCCTCGAGCCGACGGTCCTGCTCACCGCGCTCGCCGGGGCGACCGAGCGGATCGGCCTGATCGCCACCGCGTCGACCACCTACAACGAGCCGTACAACCTGGCGCGCCGGTTCGCCTCGCTGGACGTGATCAGCGGCGGCCGGGCCGGCTGGAACATCGTCACCACGGCGGGCCTCGACGCGGCCCGCAACTTCAACCTGGACCACCTGCCGGCGCACCGGGAACGCTACGAGCGGGCCGCCGAGTTCGTCGACGTCTCCCTCAAGCTCTGGGACTCGTGGGACGACGACGTGGTGCTCGCCGACAAGGCCAGCGGCGTCTGGGGCGACCAGGAGAAGATCTATCCGCCCGCGCACCGGGGCGCGCACTTCCGGGTGGCCGGCGCCCTCAACGTGCCGCGGTCCCCGCAGGGCCACCCCCTGCTGGTGCAGGCCGGCTCCTCGGAGAACGGGCGCAACTTCGCCGCCCGCTACGCCGAGGCGGTCTTCACCGCGCACCAGACCCTCGCCGACGCGCAGGAGTTCTACGACGACCTCAAGCGGCGCGCCGCCGAGCACGGCCGGGACCCGGACCACATCAAGATCCTGCCGGGCATCGTGCCGCTCATCGGCGCCACCGAGGCCGAGGCGAGGGAGCTCGAGGCCGAGCTCAACCGGCTGATCCGCCCCGAGTTCGCGCTGCCCGTCCTGGCGGAGCTGCTCGGCGTCGACGTCGCCGACCTGCGCCTCGACGAGGAGTTGCCGGCGAGCCTGCCGGCCGAGGAGGAGATCGAGGGCGCCAAGAGCCGCCGCACGCTGGTGGTCAACCTCGGCCGCCGCGAGCGGCTCACGGTCCGCGAGATCATCGCCCGCATGGGCGGCGGGCGCGGGCATCTCACCTTCGCCGGCACGCCGGCGCAGGTCGCCGACGCGATCGAGTCCTGGTACGACAACGGCGCGGCGGACGGCTTCAACATCATGCCGCCGGTGCTTCCGTCCTCGCTGGAGCGTTTCGTCGACGAGGTGGTGCCGATCCTGCAGGAACGCGGCCGGTTCCGCACCGAGTACACCGGGCGCACGCTGCGCGAGCACTACGGGCTGCCGCGGCCCGCGAACCGCAACACCGCCACGACCGCGGCGCACGCCGCGGCACTGCGGTCTTGACCGACGTCCCGGTCCTCGGCGGCGGCACGGCGGCGCAGGTGCCCGCCGTGCCGCCGCCGGGGCGGACGCCGCCGCGGGAAAGGCAGACCCGCGCCCCGGCCGTCCTGGCCGGGCTCTGCCTGGCCACCTCCGCCTACTCGGTGCTGCAGTCGCTGGTCGTGCCCGCCCTCGGCGTCTTCCAGCACGAACTCGGCACCACGCCGTCGGGCGCCGGGTGGATCCTGACCGCGTTCCTGCTCAGCGCCTCGGTCTCCACGCCGCTGCTGGGCCGGCTCGCCGACCTGCACGGCAAGCGCCGCGTCATGCTCGGCGCGCTCGCCGCGATGAGCGCCGGCGCGACGATATCGGCGCTCGCCGACGGGCTCGGGACCATGGTCGCCGGCCGGGCCGTGCAGGGCCTCGGCGGCGCGGTCTTCCCGCTCTGTTTCGCCCTGATCCGCGACCACCTGCCGCCGGAGCGCCGGCCGCGGGCGTTCGTCGCCGTCTCCACGGTGATGAGCGTCGGCGGCGCCGCCGGCACGGTCGCCGCGGGGCCGCTGCTCACGGTGGCGTCGTCACGGTGGCTGTTCGGAATTCCCGCGCTGGTGTCGGCGCTGGCCGCGATCCCGGTGGCGGTGCTGCTGCCGCCCGGCACCCGGCGCCGCGACGGCGGCCGCGTCGACTGGCCCGGCGCGGTCCTGCTCGCGACGTGGCTCGGCCTGCTCCTGCTGGCGATCAGCCTCTCCGGCACGTACGGGTGGACGGCACCGCAGGTCGCGATACCCGGCCTGGCCGTGCCCGCGGTCGCGGCGCTGTGGCTGGTCGTCCAGCACCGGGCCCGGCACCCGCTGGTCGACCTGCGCACGCTGGCGCTGCCGACCGTGCGCGCCACCAACGCCGCGACCCTGCTGCTCGGCGTCGGCATGTTCGGCTCCTGGATGCTGGTGCCGCTGCTGGTCGCACAGCCGGCGAGCAGCGGGATCGGCTTCGGCGCCAGCCCGACCGTCGTCGGGCTGGTGATGCTTCCGACGGCGCTGGGCACGCTGCTGGTGATGCCCGTGCAGAGCCTGCTGGTCCGCCGGCACGGCCCGCGTGCCGCGCTCGCCGCGGGCACGGCGACGGCCGGATCGGCGTACCTGCTGCTTGCCGTCCTGCACGGCACGCTCGCTCAGGTGTGCGTCGCCGTGCTGCTGATGGGCGCGGGGGTCGGCCTGGCGTTCGCCGCCGTGGGTGCGCTGGTCGTCGAGGCGGTGCCGCGCGAGCAGACCGGGGTGTCCGCCGCGGTCAACACGGTGATGCGGACGGTCGGCGGCAGCCTCGGTGCGACCGTCGGGGGAACCGTGCTGACCTGGTCGGCGAGCTCCTCCGGCCTGCCGAGCCCGCGGTCCTACTCGATCGCGATGGTGGTGTTCGCGGCGTCGCTGTTCGGTGCGCTGCTCTGCGCCGTCCGGATCCCCCGCCGGGTGGCCGTCGCCGCGGTGACCGTACCGCAGGCCTCTTTGCCATAGCGGGGGCTGAACGCGGTCGAGCCGCCCGGCTGGTTGGCCGGGCGGCTCGTGGGGTCATGCGGGTCGTGCGGGGTGGTGGGTTACTTGATGGTGACGTTGAAGG
>NZ_JBEZDY010000025.1:0-134164 GCF_040648555.1 Actinoplanes sp. NPDC049118 | reverse complement strand
GGTCACACCATCCAGTGTCGTCGTCATCACGGCACCTTCCTCGCCGGGCTACGCCCGGCGGGTCAGACCGGAAACACCGAAAGATCCACAGTCCCGCTGAACACCGCGGTCGCCCCATTACTCGGAAAGATGCTTCGATGATCGGCGAGCAGTGCCCCGCTGGCGCGGAATGCCTCGTCTGTCTCGGCGACGCGGAGCGCCGTGGCTGCGAGTTGTTCGGAGGTGGTTCGGTCCGTGGTGTCGGTCTGGCTGAGTGCAGCGAGTTGGCGGGACAGCGCGTAGGTGTGCTGGCTGTCGGCGCGGACGGCGTAGCGGTAGGCGAGTAGTGCAGCGGTGCCGGTGAGGACGAGCAAGATGGTCATGGCTGCGGCGATGGCCTGGTAGGTGCGGCGCCGGCGCCGGGCGCGGCGGTGGCTGGCGTGCAGGAACTCGATGGTCACCGGGTCAAGGGGCAGGTGCTGGGCGGGATCGTTGCTCCAGCGCCGAACGGCATCGTCGACGGCGAGGAGTCGATCGCCGTGGTAGTAGAGGTAGGACGGATCGCGGTGGCGTTGTTGCCAGGTGTGTACGTCCTCGGTGAGGGCCTGATGCAGGGCCTGGTCGGTGAGATTCGGTTGCAGCCAGTCGTGTAGCCGGCTCCAGGAGCGCAGTAGTTCCTCGTGTGCGATGGTGACCAGGCCGTTGTCGGCGACGGTGATCAGCCGTTGCGCGGCGAACGCCTCGATGACCCGGTCGGTTTCGTCGCTGCCGGTCGCGGTGCGCAGGGCGCCGCGGGTAGTAGGGCGGCGGGTGAGTCTGCCGTCGGTGACCGCGGTCAGGTGCAGGAAGATCCGGCGGGTGAGACCCTGCTGGTCGGTGTCGAGGGTGTCGTAGACGTCTTCGGCGCTGGTCCGCACGATGTCGGCTACACCGCCGGTGCGGTGGTAGCCCTCCACGGTCAGCCCCGCGCCGTTCCTGGCCTGCCACATGACGAACATGACCTGCGACAGCAGCGGCAGTGCACCGCAGTCGAACCCGACCGGCAGGCCACGCTCACGCAGATCGTCCAGAACCGCGGCGCAGACGTCATCGGGTACCCGCACGCCGGCCTCCGCGGCCGGGCCGACAATCGCCTCCCGCAGCTCTGATTCACTCATCGCCCCCACCGCGAACACGCCGGCCTCGGCCGCCTGCCGCATCGGCGGGAAGGCCATTGGTTGATCCAGGATGTCCCCACGGATCCCCGCGACGATCAACGCGCCGGGTGTGCCATCGGGCCGGACCGGCGTGGTGGCCATGCTGTGCAGCGCGGTCAGGAACCTGTCGTGCTCGGCGGGGTCGGCGGTGAGGGTGAACAACTCCTCCAACTGGTCAACCACCAGCACCAGCCGCGGACAGGAGTCGATCGCGCCGCCGGCCGCGGCCAACGCCTGCCCAGCCAACAGGTGCGCCTGGCCGGGGTTGGCGGTCAGCGACTCCTGAACACCGATCGCATCGGCGCCGGCAAGATCGGCCAGTTGGACCGCCAACTGCCGCACCGGGTCATTGGTCGGCGTGATCACCCGCCGGGGCCAGTACCGACTGCCGGGTGCCAATGCATCGCAGGCCAGCGAACCCATCAGCCCCGCCCGCAACAATGACGACTTCCCCGCCCCGGACGGACCCAATACCAACAGGACACCCGCGCTGCAGGGATGCTCCCGCAGCCGCCCGAGCAGACGGCCGGTCAACGCGCGCCGCCCGTAGAACACCCGGGCGTGGCGTTCCTCGTACGGCGGCAGCCCGAGATACGGGCAACCATCCCATCCCGGCCGGCGCTCCCTGCGGCCGTCACCAGCCCGCTGCGCACACCGGTCCGCCTCGACCCCCTCGGCCAGGAACCGCACCCGCGCCAACTCCCGGTCGGTCGCCCCCAACGCCTGCGCGACCTTCACCGCCACGTCCGGTCCCGGAACGGTCTTACCCGCAAAGATCTGACTGAGATGCCCGACCGATACGCCGCAAGCGCAGTTGATCCTCCGCAGCGACGGCCCACCACCTCGCTGCCGCAGCTCGCTCAGCAGGTCATGCAACCGGCGATGATCACCCACAAGGCCGGCGCCCGACGTGACCTCCCGGTCACCCCGCGTGCTCACCCGTTCAGCGTAGCGACCTCGGCACCCGGTGTTCGGCCCGTTCGCCAACCCCATACGGATCCCGCACACGCCGCCCCAGGCCACGCACGTCGCGCTCAACAGGTGTTCACCACGCCCCGGTGAACACCCCCCGCCCACGGTCGGCTGGTGTCACCGACACGAACCGCTGGAGGACACCATGCAGGCCCAGACGACAGCACGCCGAACCGCCACGGCGGACACCGGCGCGCCGGCGAACCGGCACGAATCGGAGCTGCGCGCCCTGATGACCATGGCCTCCCACGACCTGAAGAACCCACTCGCCAGCGTCACCGCACACGTCGAGATGATCCGCGCCGACTACGCCGACGCCCTCGGCGAAGACTTCCGGCGTGACCTCGCCACCATCGAACGTGGCCTGAACCGGATGAGCCGGCTGACCCAGGACCTGCTCGACTACGCCAAGGCCGACCACACCCTGCACCTGAGCCCGACCTCGCTGCACGAGATCGTCAGCGACGTCATCGCCGAACACCTCACCAGCCCCGACACCGCCCACATCACCGTGGACGGCACACTGCCGACCCTGGTGGCCGACGCCAAGCTCCTGCGCCACGTACTGGACAACCTGGTCGGCAACGCCATCAAATACACCCGGGCCGGCGCAACACCCCGGATCGAGATCACCGCCCGGACACTTCCCGACGGCACCACCCGCATCGAGGTGGCCGACAACGGCATCGGCATCCCCGCCGCGGACCAGTCCAAGATCTTCGACGCGTTCCACCGCTGCACCAACAGCGGCGGATACCCCGGCACCGGCCTCGGCCTGGCCATCTGCCACCGCATCATCGAACGCCACCGCGGCCACATCGGGGTAACCGAAAACCCCGGCGGCGGAAGCCGCTTCTGGATGACCATCCCGCCAACCTCGTGACCGCGTCGCAGACCGCCTACCGACCCGCCTCGGCCGCACGCGACCGGCTCCTGCGTCTCGCCGCAGGGCCGGTCGGTGTGGGTGTCGGGGCGGAAAGATCACCTTGGGTCGCGCCGCAGCGGGTGATCAGCCGGGACCTCGACGAGCACGATGCGCACGCCGTCCGGATCCTCGATCCACATCTCGACCAGCCCCCACGGCTCCGGCCGGGGTTCCCGGGTGACGGTCACGCCGGCCGCCACCAGGCGTTCGTGCTCGGCCCGTACGTCGCGGACCTGCAGCCAGATCCGAAGCGGCCCGCCCGGCTCGTCGTCGGATGTACCGGACACCTCGAGCAGTCCCTGGCCAAGGAAGAAGACAAGCCCCGGATCCTCCGGAGGCCCGAACTCGCGGTAGACCGCGAGTCCCAGGATGTCCCGGTAGAAGCGGCGGCTGCGCTCCAGGTCGGATGGGCGTAGCAAGATCCGGCTGCTGAGTACCTCCATCGCTCGATCATGCCGTGGCGCGTTCGCAAGCGCCGCTACCCACGGCAACCCAGCGAGGATTCGTGGTCACCGCACCGGCTACGAGGCCAGGTGTGGGCTCGTGTGCGGCGCGGGCTGGGTCGGGATCATGGCGGCCAGCCGGTGCACCGGGCCGGGCTGGCCGAACAGGTAGCCCTGGCCGAAGTCGCAGCCGAGCGACGCCAGCGCCCGGGCCCGGGCGGGCGTCTCGATGCCCTCGGCCACCACGGCGATGTTCAGCTCGGCGCAGATCGCCAGCACCGAGCGGCACAGCGCACCCGCGCGCTCCGGAGAGACGTCCACATCGGTGAGCGTCGAGTCCAGCTTGACGATGTCGACCGGCAGCGAGTGCAGCTGGGCCAGCGCGTTGTAGCCGCTGCCGAAGTCGTCGAGCGCCACCCGGACCCCGCGCCGGCGCAGCCGCTCCGCGACCTCCACCGCCCGGGCCATGTCCGGGATGCGGCGGGTCTCGGTGATCTCCACGACGAGCCGGGACGGCCGGACCGAGTGCCGTTGCAGCGCCCGGTCGACCGCCTCCTCCAGCCCGTGCTGACCGAGCCGGGCCGCGGACACGTTGACGTGCATGTCGATCGGCCGGCCGTACGTCTGCGCCAGCGCGGAGGCGTCGGCGCACGCCCGGTCGAGCACGAAGTCGTCGATCGCCGCGACCAGCCCGGTCCGCTCGGCCACCGTCACGAAGACGTCCGGATCCACCGGCCCGGCCACCGGGTCCGTCCAGCGCGCCAGCGCCTCGACCGCGACGATCGCGCCGTCGGCGAGGCGCACGATCGGCTGATAGTAGACCTCGAACCCGGCCGCGGCCGGGTTGCCGGACAACGCCCGGGCCAGCAGGTGCGGCAGGTCGGCGTTCGGCCCGCCGTCCGCACCGCCGGCGTACCGGGCGAGCGCGTTCTTGCCGCGCCGCTTGCTCACGTACATGGCGGCGTCGGCGCGGCGCAGCAGGGCGTCGGCGGACAGGTCGGCGTCGCCCGGATCGGACAGCACCAGGCCGAGGCTGGCGCTGATGCCGACCGTGTGGCCGTCGATCACGAACGGCTCGCGGAGCGCCGCGAGGATGCGGTGTGCCGCCGGCTCGGCCTCGTCCGCCGGCCGCTCGAGCAGCGCCGCGAACTCGTCGCCGCCGAGGCGGGCGACCAGATCGCCCTCGCCGACGCAGGCGACGAGCCGCTCGCCGATCGCGCGCAGCAGCCGGTCGCCCATCGCGTGGCCGAAGCTGTCGTTGATGAGCTTGAAGTCGTCCAGGTCGGCGAAGAGCAGCGCCACGGGCACGCCGCGGTGGCGGTGGTCGTCGAGGGCCAGCACCAGCCGCTCGCGGAACAGCGCCCGGTTGGCCAGGCCGGTCAACGGATCGTGGTACGCCTGATGGTGCAGCCGTTGCTGGCCCTCGGAGATCCGGGCGAGCAGGACCGTGTTGTCCACGATGGTGAACATCTGCCGGGCCACGACCAGGCCGAGCCCGAGCCAGCCCAGGTACGCCTCGTACGACGTCAGCTGCCCGCCCGCACCGGTACGCACCGCGATGACCACGCCCGTCGCCACCACCGGCAGGTACGGCAGCAGCAGGTGCAGCCAGTCCGCCTCGGCCCGCTCGAGGGCGGGACCCTCGTCCAGGCCCGGGTTGCTGAGCGCGGCGAGGGTGAGCAGCGCCGGGCCGAGCAGGTAGCCGGCGGACCCGACCGGTGACAGCACCCCCGTGCTCAGGTGTAGCAGCCGGAGCGTGTCGGAGACCCCGAAGGCCAGCATCGCAAGGCCCATCAGCCGCAGCGGCACCCGCCCGGCCAGCGACGTCGGCCGGGTGGTCAGCAGCAGCGCGACCATGACGGCCAGCCAGAGGTCGGCGATCGGGTACGCCGCCGCGGTGCCGGCCACCCAGGGGCGCGCCAACACCTCGTCGGGGATCCGGTCGGGCAGCGCCGACCAGGCCAGGGCGAGCAGCGAGCCGGTGACCAGGAGGCTGTCGATGACCAGCACGATCCGGTCCCGGCGCAGCGACGCCTGCGGGGGGCGCGGCAGCGCCATCGAACCGGCGATCAGGGCCAGGAACGTGAACAGCGGCAGGGTCAGGAAGCCGACGTCGGCCGGCGTGGCCGCCGCGGCCCGGTCGGGCTCGACGAGGTCACGGACGGTGAACCAGAGCCGGCCGGCGGCCCAGGTGGTCAGCCCCGCGCCGATCAGCAGCCGCCAGCGCCGCCGGGGACCGGATCTCTCGCGGCCCGCGGCGAAACAGACGAAAGCGGCGACGGCCCCCAGGACGAACTGGGCGGCGTCGTTGAAGAGCCGCTGGCCGGGACCGGCGGGAACCGCGTACGCGCCGGTCGCCGTGACCGCGGCGGCGAGCACCAGCGTCACGGCTGACCGCGCCGACAGCCGTTCCGTCGTCATCACCACCCGCAGCAGGGCCGCGGCTGGCCGTCCCGCGACCGGAGTAAGGTACCGCAGCCCTCACCCCCTGCGGAAAGTCCGCAGCCGCGCGCGACCGCGACGCCCCCGTCGGGTCAGTCGATGGCTGTCAGATCGGCGACAATCACCGTGATGTTGTCCGGGCCGCCACCCTGTAGTGCGAGGTCGAGCAGGCGCTCGGCGCAGCTCTGCGGAGCGTCACAGGCGAGCAGCTCGGCCTCGATCCGGTCGGCCGAGACCACGGTGGTGAGGCCGTCGCTGCACAGCAGCCAGCGGTCGCCCGCCTCCGGCTCGACGATGACGTAGGACGGGCTGACCGGCTCGCCCTGCAGCGCCTGGGTGACCACCGCGCGACGGGGGTGGCTGCCCGCCTCCTCGGGCCGGATCAGGCCCTGGTCCACGAGCATCTGAACGTACGTGTCGTCCTTGGTGAGCTGGTTCAGCCGGCCGTCGCGCAGCAGGTAGGCGCGGGAGTCGCCGACGTGGGCCAGCGCGGCGCGGTCACCGGAGAAGATCACGGCGGTGAGCGTGGTGCCCATGCCCTGCAGGGCGGCGTCGGCGGCGACGGTCTCGGCGATCCGGCCGTTCGCCACCTCGAGCGCCTTGTGCAGCGCATCCATCTGGCTCTCGTTGTCGATCGCCACGTCGAGCGAGGTCATCGCCTCGACGGCGATGCGGCTCGCGACGTCACCGGCGGCCATGCCGCCCATGCCGTCGGCGACGACGAGTAGCCGGTCACCGGCGTAGTAAGCGTCCTGGTTGTTGCTCCGGACGTGGCCTTTATCGGTGATGGCAGCCCACCGCAGGTGCAAGGTCATGGCGTGCAGCCTGCCAGGTCACGTCCAGCCTGTCTGCATGTGGTCCGCGGCGCGTCGCGACAACCGGGCTGTACCTGCGCAAATCCGCGACCCGGCCGGGGCTACCGGGGCCGGCCGAGGCAGCGCGGGTCCACCTCGGTGGCCCGCCGGGTCGGCGCGACCCACTCGAGCGCGGACTCGTCGATCGCCCATCCGCGTACGGTGATCCGGCTCTTCTGGGTCCGGACCGGCTCGGGGCACAGGGTCTTGGACCGCACCTGATCGTTGGGGATGAACACCACCTCGCCGCCGCGCTGCAGGATCGTGGTGGCGGTGTCGTCGACGGTGATCAGCTGACCGCGGATCACCCGGATCGGCGCCCGCTCGTCGTCGGCGACCTCGACCGCGCTGTTGGGCAGCACCGGCGCGCGCAGGAAGACGACACCGATCACGAACGGGGCGGTGATCATCGCCGCGACGGCGGGCCAGTGCGTCGCGAGCCGGGCGGCGCGCGGCGGCAGCGGTCCGGTGAGCAGCCAGCCGAGCAGCGGCGGCACGAACAGCATCACGGCGGTGCCGACGTCGCCCGCGGCCAGCGCGGTCCGGATGCCGGGCCAGACCCAGATCAGCACCACCACGCCGAGCGCGATCGGCACCACCAGCGTCACCACGGCCAGCATCCGGGTCTCGCCCGGATAGCGCTGCACCGCGGTCAGCGCGACGATGACGGCGGCCAGCATGATCAGCGCGGGCAGCAGGCGCAGCTGCCAGGTGAAGCCGGCCAGCACCACCGCGACCGCCACCACCCAGTCCGGCATCCGCAGGGCGGTCAGCGCCAGCAGCGAGCGCCGGGCCGTGTCCTCCTGGTCCGGCGTGCTGACCAGCAGCAGGCCGCCGAGGGCGCGCAGCACCAGCACCACCGCCGGAACCGTCCAGATCAACGTGATGATCAATGCGCTGAGCATGCCGAGCGGGCTGATGTACTGCACCAGCAGCAGCATCGTCGGCAGGTCCTGGCGGCTCAGATACCAGAGCCGCAGCACGAGCAGCACCAGCGGGAACGCCGGCAGGATGGTGAGCAGCCAGTTGAGCTGGGCGCGGCGGACCCGGCGCGGCGGCCGGGGCAACGGCGTCACGGTCACGGCGCGACCTCTTCCCAGGGCAGCTCGCGCACCGCCGGGCGGGTGGTGTCGGGCTGCTGCGGGCGGGCCAGCGGCACGCGCACGCGGTCGACCGTCACGTTCTTCCCGGTCTCGGGCAGAATGTTCCCCGCATAGGCCTGCTCCCAGCGTGCATCCTTCGGATCCTCGAAGGACCGGTAGAGGGTGAGGTTCACCAGATCACGCAAGGCGGCGTTGGCACCGACGCTCACACCCCAGGCCTCGGTCTTGTCCAGCCCGAGGTCCCAGTGGTCGTACTTGTCTGGGTAACGGGCCTTGTAACCACCGAGAATCGCCGCGTCCGTCGTGATCGCGTTCACCGCGCCGCTGTCGAGCAGCTCGAAGCACTCCGAGACACGGTTGCGGCGGGTCAACTTGGCACCGGAGTCCCGGGCCGTCACCGCGCTGGTGGAACTGGACAGCGTGCAGGCTGTCTTGTCCTTGAACTCCTCCAGGCTGGCCACCTTCCCGTGGCCCTTGAGCGTGATCACCGATTGCTCGGTGTGCAGGTACGACTGCGAGAACATGACGTTGGGCATGTCCTCGCGCTCCTTGGTGATGCTGTAGCTGGCGATCACCATCTTGACCGGCACCGGGTTGCCGCCGAGGTCGGTCGCCTCCATCCGGGCCCGGTCCTCGCTCTCGATGCCGTAGAACCGCACCTCGTCGCGGCGGAACCCGAGGTCCTCGGCGATCATGTAGGCGATGTCGATGTCGAAGCCCCGCCAGCTGCCGTCCTCGGGGTCGCGCTCGGCGATGCCGGGCTGGTCGTCCTTCACGCCGATCGGCAGCGTCTTCCACTCGTCGACCCCGGCCGCCCGGCGCAGGTCCTCGACCGAGGGCGGCCCGACGTGGAACAGCCGCACCCAGAAGAACGTGAGCGCCAGGATCATCACCACGCCGACCGCCACCAGGCGCCACGGCGCCAGCGAGCCGCCCCAGGTGCGCACGACCTGCTCGGGCTGGGTGAAGGTGCGGCGCAAACCCTCCATCGTGCGCTGGGCACGCGCCGACCGGGGCCGGCGCTGTACCGGCACCCGCCGGTGGATCACTGCCTTGCGAAACCGGGCCTCGCCGCTTTCCTCGTCCATCGTCGGCAACGCCCTCCCGTACCTGTAGCGGAGCGGCAATGATGACCGACCAATGTCACGGAACGGGGTCCGCGGTCCCGAACGCGACACCCGGCCGGCAGCGCCGCAGCCGGCCGGCCGTGAGCCGCAGCCCCTTGCGGGTGCCGTGGCGCTGTACGGCCTCGAGACCGTAGGCGCTGCACGTCGGCGTGTAGCGGCAGCGGGTCGGCAGCCGGGGAGAGACCCTGCGGTAGCCGCGGATGGCGGCGGTCACGGCGGCGTCGGTGCGCCGACCGCGGGCGCCCAGGCGGGAGAACGCCAGCAGCATCGTGCTGAGCAGGCCGAAGTCGCAGCATGGGAGATCGCAGACATCGCAGTCGCAGCCGTCGTGCCACCGGCCCTTGCGCTTGCGGCGCTTCGTTCGTCCCCACATGGTGACCATGGTGACGTACGCGTGCTAGCGGAAGGCGACCACGACGGCCGTCTCCGGCGGCAGGTCGACCCGGTCGCGCTGCAGCACCACGCCCGGCCCGGTCGCGAGCAGCACGCTGCGCGGCGCCGCCCGCAGGCTGACCGTCTGCGGCACCCCGGCGAGGTTCGCCGCCACGGCGCAGTCGCCCCGGCGCATCACCAGGTGCCGGTCGCCGTACCAGAGCTCGACCCGGTCCAGCCGCGGGTCCGACAGGTCGGCCCGGTCCCGGCGCAGCGCGATGAGCCTCTTGTGCAGGTCGAGGAGCTCGGCGTGACCGGGCTTCTCGCGCTCGGACCAGTCCAGCTTCGAGCGCAGATACGTCGCCGGGTCCTGCGGGTCGGGCACCTCGGCCTCGGCCCAGCCGTGTGCGGCGAACTCGCGCCGCCGGCCGTTCCTGACCGCCGCGGCCAGCTCGGGCTCGGGGTGGCTGGTGAAGAACTGCCAGGGGCTGCCGGCCGCCCACTCCTCGCCCATGAACAGCATCGGCGTGAACGGCGAGGTGAACAGCAGCGTCGCGCCGACCTTGAGCAGGCCCGGCGACAGGGTCGCCGAGAGCCGGTCGCCGGTCGCGCGGTTGCCGATCTGGTCGTGGTTCTGCAGGTACGCGACGAAGCGGTGCCCCGGCGTCCGGGCGCGGTCGACCGGGCGGCCGTGCCGGCGCCGGCGGAAGCTCGACCAGGTGCCGGCGTGGAAGAACGCGCCGGTCAGCACCGTCTCCAGGCACTCGAGCGAGCCGAAGTCGCCGTAGTAGCCCTGCCGCTCGCCGGTGAGCAGCGCGTGCAGGGCGTGGTGCACGTCGTCGTCCCACTGGGCCGGCAGGCCGTAGCCGCCGGCCTCGCGCGGGGTGATCAGCCTCGGGTCGTTGAGGTCCGACTCGGCGATCAGCGACAGCGGGCGGTTGAGGTGGGTGGAGAGGCCTTCCACCTCCAGCGCCAGCTCCTCGAGGAGGTTGACCGCGCCGTGGTCGACAAGCGCGTGCACGGCGTCGAGCCGCAGGCCGTCGACGTGGTAGTCGCGCAGCCAGCCGAGGGCGCTGTCGATGATGTAGCGGCGGACCTCGTCCGACAGCGGGCCGTCGAGGTTGACCGAGTCGCCCCACGGGTTGGCGCCGGCGGCGCTCAGGTACGGCGCGAACATCGGTGCGTACGCGCCGCTCGGCCCGAAGTGGTTGTAGACGACGTCGAGCACGACGCCGAGGCCCTTGCCGTGAGCGGCGTCGACGAAGCGCTTCAGGCCGTCCGGGCCGCCGTAGGCCTCGTGCGGCGCGAACCAGCAGACCCCGTCGTATCCCCAGTTGTACTCGCCGTTGAACGAGCCGACGGGCAGCAGCTCGACGAGGTCGACGCCGAGCTCGACGAGGTGGTCCAGGCGCTCGACGGCGGCGTCGAAGGTGCCCTCCGCGGTGAAGGTGCCCACGTGCAGCTCGTAGAGGACGGAGCCCGGCAGCCGGCGGCCGGTCCAGGCGCCGTCCGTCCAGCCGAAGGCCGAATGGTCGTAGACCCGGCTGGGCCCGTGGACGCCACCGGGCTGCCACGCGGAGCGCGGGTCGGGCAGCGGACCGTCGTGATCCGACAGCAGATAGGCGTAGTCCGTGCCGTGTCCCGCCTCCGGGACGTCGGCGCGCCACCAGCCGTCGTCGCCTCGCTCCATCTCCCGGTCCGTCCCGTCGATGTGCAGCCGGACGGCCTTCTCCGGTGCCCACACCTCGAAGCGCGTCACTGCTCTCGCACCAGTAGCGCGACGGGGTACGTGTGCAGGAGCTCGGCCACCGCCAGGCGGCTGCCGCCGTAGCTGGTATTGGTGAAGACTTCCGTCCAGGTGTGGCCGTCGAGTGACAGCGACGTGTCGTGCCACCCGCCGTGGCGTGACAATCCGACCGGCAGGCGGGTCGCCACCGCCACCACCCCGCCGCGGTCGAAGGCCAGCACGTGGTCGCGGACCCGGCCGTCGGCCGGGGCCGGCCGGTAGCCGCCGAACAGCTCGGGCCGCTGCCGGCGCAGGCGCAGCGTCCGGCTGGTGACCAGCAGCTTCGCGGCGCCGGTACCGTCGACCGGCGGCTGCCAGCCGTCGTCGATGCGGCCGAGCAGTTCGCGGCGCAGGCCGAAGTCGACCGGCCGCCGGTTGTCCGGGTCGACCAGGGAGAAGTCCCAGAGCTCGGTGCCCTGATAGGTGTCCGGCACGCCCGGCATGGTGAGCTGGACCAGCTTCTGGCCGAGCGAGTTGGACCAGCCGGGCGCCGTGATCGAGGCCGCGAAGTCGGCGACCTCGCGGTGCAGGGCCGGGTCGTCGTAGATCCGGTCGACCATCTCCCGCAGCGCGGTCTCGAACTTCTCGTCCGGACGCTGCCAGGTGGTGACGGCACCGCTCTCGCGCGCGGCCTTGAGCGCGTACGCCCGCAGCCGGTCCCGCTCGATCGGCCAGGCGCCGACGGCGGCCTGCCAGATCAGGTGTGCCAGGGCCGGGTCGGGCAGCGGGGCCGCGCGCACCCAGCGGCGCACCACCTCGGTCCAGTCGCCGGGCAGTTCGGAGAGGACGGCGAGCCGGGCCCGGACGTCCTCGCTGCGCTTGGTGTCGTGGGTGGAGAGCGTGGTCATGCCCGCCGGCCACCAGTGCTGCCGCTCCCCGGCGTGGCCGTGGAACTCGTCCGGGCGCACGGCGAACCTCGACGGGTCGTTGCCGACCTCGTTGCGGGCGGTGAACCGGGTCCACCGGTAGAACGCGGTGTCCTCGACGCCCTTGGCCATCACCGCGCCGGTGTACTGCTGGAACCGCACGGCCAGCTCGTCGTCCGCGTGCCGCAGCCGGGCGGTGAGCTGGTCGAGGACGCCGATGAGGGCGGGCTGGCGGCGGCCGGCCTCGGACCGGGCCTCGGCCAGATGCCGGGTGCCGAACGGCAGGTAGGAGCGGTAGACGGGGAAGCAGGCGGCGAGCTCGGCGAGCGCCCGCGGCGCGGCCTCGACGTCGGGCACGAGCCGGCACATCCGGGCCAGCTCGGCGGCGAGCTGGACGGTGGCGACGTGCAGCTTGGTCCGGTGGACCAGGTCCTGCCAGCTGGTCTCGCCCCCGATCAGGTGATGGTCGAGGGTGTCGAAGAACGCCTCGGTGCCCGGGTCGATGAAGACGCCGCAGATCTCGGAGAGCGCGTCGTAGCCGGTGGTGCCCGCGACCGGCCACCTCGGCAGCTTCTCGCCCGGCTCGAGGATCTTCTCGACCACGATCCACGCGTCCGGCGCGGCCTCGTGCAGCCGGTGCAGGTAGACGCCCGGGTCGCGCAGGCCGTCCGGGTGGTCGACCCGGATGCCCTGCACGCCGCCCTCGGCGTACCAGCGCAGGATCTCGCGGTGGGTGGCCTCGAAGACCTCCGGGTCCTCGACCCGCAGCCCGGCCAGGTCGACGATCGCGAAGAACCGGCGGTAGCCCAGCTCCGCGTCGCCGCGGGTCCAGTCGACCAGCTCGTAGTGCTGCCGGTCGTGCACCTCCCGCGGCGTGCCCTCGCCGGTGCCGTCGGCGATCGGGTAGCGCCGGTCGAAGTAGCGCAGCTCCCGCCCGTCCTCGGAGTCCTCGATGGTCAGCTTCTCGAGGGCGTCCGGGTCGTCGGCCAGCACCGGCAGCAGCAGCCGGCCCCGGGACCAGTCGATGTCGTAGAACTTCGCGAACTCGGAGGACTGCCCCTTCTTGAGCACGTCCCACCACGTCGGGTTCGCGGCGGGCACCGCGACGCCGGCGTGGTTGGGCACGATGTCGATCACCAGGCCCAGCCCGGCGGCGTCCAGGGCCGCCTTGAGGGCCAGCCGGCCCGGCTCGCCGCCGATGGCGGGGCTGACCCGGCCGTGGTCGACCACGTCGTAGCCGTGCTCGGAGCCGGGCA
Organism: Actinoplanes sp. NPDC049118; assembly: GCF_040648555.1. Taxonomy (NCBI): domain Bacteria; kingdom Bacillati; phylum Actinomycetota; class Actinomycetes; order Micromonosporales; family Micromonosporaceae; genus Actinoplanes; species Actinoplanes sp. NPDC049118. The sequence goes on along the minus strand of NZ_JBEZDY010000025.1, from coordinate 120,843 downwards.
CCGCGGCGAGCAGCGGCGCGGTGTAGAGGTGACTGACGCCGAGATCGGCCAGGTAGTCGACGAGTTCGGCCGTGGCCGTGAGGGGGAAACCGGGGTGGACCTGGACGCGATAGGTGGCAGAAGGGGGCAATTTAGACCATCCTGTCCAAAACGACGAGCGAGCGGTCCGGCACGAGGATGGAGGTACCCGACTCCACGATCGACGGGCGGTCCGGCGAGGGCTCGGCCGTCTCGATGACCTTCTCCCACTTCTCGCCGTACTCGGCGGGCGGCGTGGAGAACTCGATCGGTGCGTCGTGTGCGTTGAAGAAGAGCAGGAACGAGCTGTCGACGTGGCGCTGGCCGTACTGGCCGCGCTCGCGGATGCCCTCGCCGTTGACGAACAGCGCCACGGCCCGGCCGAAGTCGTTGCCCCAGTCGTCGCCGGCCATCTGGCGCCCGTCCGGGGTGAACCACTCCAGGTCGGGCAGCGGGTCGCCGCCGCCGCGCGCGGTGACCGGCAGCCCGGTGAAGAACCGGCGGCGCTGGAACGCCTGGTGGCGGTGCCGGAACGCGGTCAGCTTGCAGGTGAACTCGAGCAGCGTCTCGTCGGCGTTGTCCCAGTCGATCCAGCTGAGCTCGTTGTCCTGGCAGTACGCGTTGTTGTTGCCCTGCTGGGTGCGGCCCAGCTCGTCGCCGTGCGAGATCATCGGCACGCCCTGGCTGAGCATCAGCGTGGCGAGGAAGTTGCGCCGCTGCTTCGCCCGCAGCCGCCGGATCCGCTTGTCGTCCGTCGGGCCCTCGGCGCCGCAGTTCCAGGACCGGTTGTGGCTGTCGCCGTCCCGGTTCTCCTCCCCGTTGGCCTCGTTGTGCTTGTCGTTGTACGAGACCAGGTCGTTGAGGGTGAAGCCGTCGTGCGCCGTCACGAAGTTGATCGAGTGGAAGGGCTTGCGGCCGTCGTCCTGGTACAGGTCGGCAGAGCCGGTGATGCGGCTGGCGAACTCCGCGAGGGTGGCGGGCTCGCCGCGCCAGAAGTCGCGGACCGTGTCGCGGTACTTGCCGTTCCACTCGGTCCAGTTCGGCGGGAAGTTGCCGACCTGGTAGCCGCCGGGCCCGACGTCCCAGGGCTCGGCGATGAGCTTGACCTGCCCGACCACCGGGTCCTGCTGGACCACCTCGAAGAAGGTGGAGAGCCGGTCGACGTCGTAGAACTCGCGGGCCAGCGTCGACGCCAGGTCGAAGCGGAAGCCGTCGACGTGCATCTCGGTCACCCAGTAGCGCAGCGAATCCATGATCAGCTGGAGGCTCTGCGGACTGCGCACGTTGAGGCTGTTACCCGTACCGGTGTAGTCCATGTAGAAGTTGGGCTGATCGTCGACCAACCGGTAGTAGGTCCGGTTGTCGATGCCCTTCAGGCTCATCGTCGGGCCGAGGTGGTTGCCCTCCGCCGTGTGGTTGTAGACGACGTCGAGGATCACCTCCATGCCCGCCGCGTGCAGCGCCCGGACCATACCCCGGAATTCCTGGGTCTGCTGGCCGAGCGAGCCCATCGCCGAGTACCCGTGGTACGGCGCGAAGAAGCCGATCGTGTTGTAGCCCCAGTAGTTGCGCAGGCCCAGGTCGGCGAGGCGGTTGTCGTGCACGAACTGGTGCACCGGCATCAGCTCGACCGCGGTCACGCCGAGCTTCTTGAAGTGCTCGATGATCGCCGGGTGGCCGATCGCCGCGTACGTGCCGCGCAGGTCGTCGGGCACGTCGGGGTGCCGCTCGGTGAGCCCCTTGACATGGGTCTCGTAGATCACCGAGTGGTGGTACGGGATGTCCGGCCGCCGGTCGTTGCCCCAGTCGAAGTACGGGTTGACGACGACGCCCTTCGCCATGTGCGGCGCCGAGTCGAGATCCGACATCTCGTCGGGATTGTCGAAGTCGTAGGCGTAGAGCGACGGGTGCCAGGCGATGTCGTCGTCGACGGCCCGGGCGTACGGATCAAGGAGCAGTTTGTGCGGATTGCACCGCAGCCCCCGCGATGGGTCGTACGGCCCGTACACCCGGTAGCCGTACCGCTGCCCCGGCTCCACGCCCGGCAGATAGGCGTGCCACACGAAGGCGTCCTGCTCGTGCAGCTGTACCTTCCGCTCGTTGCCCGACGGATCGAAGAGGCACAGCTCGACCGCCTCGGCGACCTCGGAGAAGATCGCGAAGTTGGTGCCCGTGCCGTCGTACGTCGCGCCCAGTGGATACCGGTGACCCGGCCACACCTGCATGTGCTGCTCCCGCCCTCGCCTGTCGGTGCCCGGCGGTCGCGAGGGCCTCGCCGCGGGCGCTTCGTAGCCTGCCGCGGCCGTGGCGACGCTCGGTCCTGCGCGGCCGCGTCAGCGGTAATTCTCACCGACGGCACCGGCGACGTCCCCGCGACTGTCCGGATACCCGCCGATACTTCCCGCTTCCGCCGTGAGCGTCGTCACCGCCGCGACCATTGTCGAGCATAGGTGCGACCGGGCCGCGCGCCGGGCGGGTTCAGGCCGCCCGGCCGCGGGCGTAGATCGACAGGTTCGTGTACGCCGCCGAGAACAGCGGGGCGTCAACCCCCAGTCGCTGCGCGTGAGCCACCAGGTCGCCGACGATCTCGTCCGCCTCCACCGGCCGTCCCGCCTGCATGTCCCGGTACAGCGACGAGGTCGTCGGCACGTCGCGGGCCGTCAGGCCGGAACGCAGGAACTCCGCCGCCGCGGCGCGGGGCGGATGGCCGGCCGCCGTCCCGATGGCGATCGCCTCGTCCACCACGCGGTCGGCGAAGGCCGGCCCGCCGGGCGCCGCCGTGATGTCGCCGACCGTGCCGCGCATGAGCGTCGTCGCCGCACCCAGGCCGGCCAGGAAGAGCCACTTCTCCCACATCTGCGTGACGATCAGGTTCGTCGGCTCGGAGGCGAAGTCCGCGCCCGACAGCGCCTCGCCCACCGCCGCCAGCCGCGGGTCCGCGCCGCCGTCCAGCGGCCCGTACGCGAGCCGGTGCAGGCCGGTCAGCTGCACGACGTCGCCCTCGTCGGTGAGCGTGCCCGCGATCATGCAGACGCCGCCGTACACGTGCTCGGCGCCGAACGCCGCCACCAGGGCGTCGATGTGCCGCATCCCGTTGAGCAGGGGCACGATCACCGTGCCCGGGCCGACCGCCGGCCTCAGGTCGGCGATCGCGGCGTCCAGGCCGTAGCCCTTCACCGCGACCACGATCAGGTCGTACGTGCCGTCGAGCGCGCCCGCGGTCACCGTGCGCGCCTTGACGACGCTCTCGCCGCGCGGCGAGTGGATCCGCAGGCCGCGCTCGGCGAGCACCGCCGCCCGGCCCGGCCGGACCAGGAACGTGACATCCTTGCCGATCTCGGCCAGCCGGCCGCCGAAGTAGCCGCCGGTCGCCCCGGCGCCGACGAACAGCGTCCTCATCCGAGCACCTCGTCCACGAAGCACCACCTCCAGGTCTCGCCCGGCTCGTAGGAGCGCATCGCCGGGTGTCCGTCGGCCGCGTAGTGCCGGGACATGTGCCGCCGCGGCGAGGAGTCGCAGCACGCCACGTACCCACAGTCGAGGCAGACGCGCAGGTGGACCCAGTCGTGGTGGCCGTCGGCGACGCACTCCGGGCAACCGCCCTCGTACGGCGCCCGCGGTTCCGGCTCACCGGCTTCCTTCAGATGCTGGCAGGTCAATCGTCACTCCGGTTCAGCTGGGACTCTTCGAGGTCGAGCTCGCGCTGGGCGCGGTTGAGCACCTCTTCGGAGATGCGCCCCTCGTTGCGGGCGACCTTGAAGACGTGGCGCTCCGCGGAAATCATCTCCCGCCGCAGCCGACCGTACGCGGCCGACGGGGTCTCCTGGTCCTGATTGCCCAGCCGCTCCCAGGCGACGTTGGCCCGGCTGTCGGTCAGCGCCCGCAGCCGCTCGACCACCGAACTCGGCGCGCCGCCGGCCTTCTCCTCGAGCCGTTCCAGCGCCGCCCGGCTGGCCGCGTGCTGCACGCCGGCCTCGGCCAGGGCGTCCTCGGCGGTGGTGTCCTGCACGACGCCGAGGCGGCGGGCCAGCCACGGCAGGGTGGTGCCATGGATCAGCAGGGTGAGCACGATGATCGCGAAGGCGACGAAGACGAACAACTCGCGCGGGTAGCCCTGCCCGGGCTGCAACGTCAGCGCCGCGGCCAGGGTGACCACGCCGCGCATGCCGGCCCAGGCGATGACCGTCGGCACCGCGATCGGCGGCCGTTCCTCCCGGGACCGGATCCGCGGTACGAGCCGGGCCAGGTAGGTGGCCAGGTACAGGTAGGCGAACCGGACCACGACGAGCGTCACGAAGACCGCGAGGGTGATCCGGATCGTGGTCGCCATGTTCAGCTCGATGCTGCTGATCAGCTCGCGGAGTTGCAGGCCCACCAGGAGGAAGACGACGCCCTCGAGCAGGAAGATGACCAGCCGCCAGACCGCGTCCATCTGTAGCCGCGAGGTCGCCGACAGCAGGTACGGAATCCGGTGCCCGAGGTAGAGCCCGGCCACGACGACGGCCACCACGCTGGAGGTGTGCATCCGCTCGGCGACGATCACCACGACGAACGGGGTGAGCAGCGATACGGCGTCGTCCAGCAGCGGGTCGACGATCTTCTTGTGCAGCCAGGCGGCGCCGAGCGCGAAGGCGAAGCCGAGCAGCACGCCGCCGCCGGCCTTGAGGGCCACCTCGCGGGTGATGTCCAGGAAGCCGACGGCCGTGCCGGTCAGCGCGCCGATGGAGATCCGGAGCAACACCAACGCGGACGCGTCGTTGAGCAGGCTCTCGCCCTCCAGGATGGTGACCACCCGGCGGGGCAGGCCGATCCGGCGGGCGATCGCGGTCGCCGACACCGCGTCGGGCGGCGCCACCACCGCGCCGAGCGCGACGCAGGCCGCCAGCGGCACCGCGGGCAGCAGCGCGTGCACGACCAGGCCGACGGCGAACGCGGTGACCACCACGAGCCCGACCGCGAGCAGCAGGATCGGCCGCAGTGCACGGCGGAAGGCGATGACGCTGGTCTGCAGGGCGGCGACGTAGAGCAGCGGCGGCAGGATGCCGATCAGCACCAGTTCGGGCTCGATCTCGACGTGCGGCAACCCCGGCATGAAGGAGAGCCCGAGGCCCGCCACCAGCAGGACCAGGGGCGCGATGAAGCCGAGCCGCCGGGCCAGCGCGGCGCCGAGCACGGCGATCGCCACGAGCACGACCGTGTCGACGATGGGTTCCATGCCTGGAGCTTAGAGACCGCGACGGGCGGCGGCCTGTGGCGCCAGCCACGTGCCGCGGCCCTGTGCCTGAGCGCCGTACCTGGAAAGAATGAGCCGTTCTACTCACGCCGCGGAACCGGCATTGACGGAGGCTGACGCCCATGACAATGATCGCTCCCCGCGTGGGTATCACCCAGGTGGCCTGCTGCCTGCCGGAACGGCAGGTGACGACCGCCGACCTGCAGCGGCGCGTGACCGTCGCGAGTGGCCTGCCGCTGCCGGCCGGGATGTTCGCGCAGACCACCGGGATCCGGACGCGCCGGGTCGCCGCCGACGACGAGTACGCCTCCGATCTGGCCATCGGCGCCGGCCGGCTGGTGCTGGAGCAGGCCGGCCTGGACGCGCTCGACATCGACCTGCTGCTGTTCGCCTCGGCGACGCGGGACATGATCGAGCCGGCCACCGCGCACGTCGTGCAGGCGGCGCTGGGCGGCCGGGCGCACGCGCTCGACGTGACGAACGCCTGCAACAGCTTCCTCAACGGGATCGACCTGGCCCGCTCGATGATCATGGCCGGCCGGGCGCGCCGGGCGCTGGTGGTGACCGGCGAGACGCCGACCCGCTCGATGCGGCCGCGGCTGGACGGCATGGCACAGGCCCGCCGGGCCTTCGCCGGCTACACGTTCGGCGACGCGGGCGCGGCCGTGCTGGTCGAGCCCGTGGCGACCGGCGGGATCCTGGACGTGGACGCCGAGACCCATTCGCAGCACTGGCAGGCCGGCGGCATCTTCGGCGGCGGATCGCGGCATCCGCGCGGCGACGAGCACACCTACTTCACCGGCGACGGGCACCGGCTGCGCGGCGTCTTCGAGAAGATCGGGATGGGCCTGGTCGAGCGCGTGCACCATCGCACCGGCCTGACCTGGGACGACTACGCCCGGGTGCTGGTGCACCAGGTCACCATGCCCTACCTGCAGCGGTTCGTGGAGGTGGCCGGGGTGCCGGTCGACAAGCTCGAGGTGACCGTCCCGGAGCTGGGCAACATGGCCAGCGCGACGCTCGGCGTGCAACTCGCCCGGGTCCGTCCGATGCTGCGGCCCGGCGACCGGGTGCTGCTGCTCGGCCTCGGCGGCGGGGTCAGCCTGATGACCATGGTCTGGGAGGTGTCGTGACCGAGCTGTGGGTGATCGTCCCGGCGTACAACGAGGCGGCGCGGATCGGGCAGACGCTCGACGCGCTCGCCGCCCAGACCGACGGCGCGTTCGAGCTGCTGGTGGTGGACAACGGCTCAACGGACGGCACGGCCGACATCGCCCGCGCCTTCGTCGCGCCGTTCCCCGTGCACGTGCTGGTCGAGCCGGAGAAGGGCGTCGGGTGCGCGGTCGACACCGGGTTCCGGCACGCGATCGGGGCGGGTGCGACGATGCTGGCCCGCACCGACGCGGACTGCCTGCCCCGGCCCGGCTGGCTGGCGGCCGCGCGGGCCGGGCTGGCCGGCGGCGCCGGGCTGATGTGCGGACGGATCACCGCCCGCCGCGACGAGCACGGCCCCCTGGGCCGGGCGTTCTTCCGCGTGCTGGTCGCGCTCGCGGCGGCCTTCGGCCGGCTGCGCCCGGCGCATCGCGCCGACGGCTACCGGGCGCCGTACCGGATGCACGCGGGCAACAACATGGCGATCACCGCCGACCTCTACCTGGCCTGCGGCGGGATGCCGCGACGGCCGTCGCCGACGGACCGGGCCTTCCTCAACCGGGTACGCCGCAGCACCTCCGCGATCCGGCACAGCCGCGCGATGGTGGTCGAGAACTCCACCCGGCGGCTCACCGCGTACGGGGTCGTCGGCACCGCGAAGTGGTATCTCGACCGCGGCAGCGGCGCGCTGACGGCGGATCCCCGCTGATGCTCGACGAGCTCATCGCCGGCCTGCGCGACGACGACGACCGGCCCGCGGTCCTGGGCACCCGGCGCACCGGCCGGACCGTGGTCCGGGCGACCCGCGGCGACCTGTCCCGGCTCACCGGCGGCTACGCGGCCGCACTGCACGCCCGTGGCCTGACGGCCGGGGAGACCGTCGGCATCGCCGTACGCCCGGGGCCGCGCTCGCTGGCGGTCCTGCTGGCCGCGTACCACCTGGGTCTGCGCGTCGCGGTGCTGGATCCGGCCGCCGGGCCGGACGTGCTGCTGGCCCGGCTCGGCCTGGCGCAGCCGCGGCTGGTGCTGGCCGACGCGGCCGCGCAGGCGGTCGCCGGCTGGGCCGCCCCGCTGGCCCGCCGCGCCCACCTCGCCCTGCCCGAGCTCGCGGCGCTGGCACCGACGGTGACGATCGGACGGCGGCTGCCCGGCACCGCCCCGGTGCTCGCCCCGGCGCCCGGCCCGCGGCCGCGGGGTCACGACGGTGACGGCGACGCGGTCGTGGTCTTCACCTCCGGCACCACCAGCCGGCCCCGGGCGGTCGTGCACACCCGGGCGAGCGTGGCCGCCGGCATGCGCGCGGTCGGCGAACTGGTCCGGCCGTTGCCCGGCCGGGCCGTGCTGGGTGGCACCTTCTTCGTGCTGGTGCCGTCGCTGGCGGGCGGCGCGCCGGTGGCCCTGCCCGCGCGCCGGCCGGGCGTCCTGGCCCGGCAGCTGGCCCGCCTGGCGCCGCAGGCGACATACCTGACGCCGCCGGAGCTGCGCGCGGCCCTCGCGGTGTCGGCGCCGTTCACCGGCCGGGTCTACAGCGGATCCGCCCCGGTGAGCGCGGGCCTGCTGGCGGCGGTCCGGCGCGCCGGCGCCGAGCAGGTCTGGTGCGTGTACGCCCTCACCGAGGTCTTCCCGGCCGCGGCCGTGGAGAGCGCCGCGAAGAACGCCTTCGCGGGCGAGGGTGACCTGGTCGGCGAGCTGCTGCCGGGCCTGCGGGCCCGGGTCGACGAGGCCGGCCAGCTGCTGCTGGCCGGGCCGAACGCGGCGGATCGCTACCTCGGTGAGGAGCCGATGGACTGGGTGACCACCGGCGACATGGGCCGGGTCACCGGCTCGACCGTGGTGCTCGGCGGCCGGTGCAAGGACATGATCCTGCGCGACGCCGAGAACATCTATCCCGGCCTGTACGAACCCGCCCTGCACGTGGCGGGCGTCGAGCTTGCCGTGATCGTGGGTGTGCCGGCCGGCGACGGCGACGAGCGGGTCGTGGCCGTGGTGCAGCCGGCCGCGGGCGCCGCGCCGGAGGCGGTCCGGGCCGCGCTGCGCGAGCCACTGCGGCGGATGGGCTCGGCGCGACCGGACACGGTGGTCCTGGCCGAGATCCCGCTCTCCGGCCGGTCCCGCAAGCCCGACCGGGCGGCCACGTCCCGGCTGGCGGCCGGCGCGCCGGCCGAGGGGGCGGCATGAGGGATCTCGCGGTGGTCGTGCCCGCATACAACGAGGCGGTCCTGCTGCCGGGGGCGCTGGCCGCGCTGGCCGCGCAGTCCGACCGGGACTTCACGCTGGTCGTCGTGGACAACGGGTCCACGGACGACACCGCCGCGCTGGCCGCCGCGTTCCCGGGCGAGGTGGAGGTGGTCCGGGAGCCCGAACCGGGCGCGGGCACGGCGGCGGACACCGGCTTCCGGCACGCGATCGCGGGCGGCGCGACCCGGCTGCTGCGCACCGACGCCGACTGCCTGCCCGCCGCCGACTGGGTGGCGACGGGCCGGTCGCTGCTCGACGACGCGGACCTCGCCTGCGGCCGCAGCGTCCCCCGCCGCGACGAGCATCCCAGCCTCGCGGAGCGGCGGCTCTACCCGGCCGTGGTCCGGCTCGCCGCCCGCTACGGCCGCCTGCGTCACCGCTCCCCCGGCTTCCGTTGCCCGTTCGTGCTGGTGCACGGCCACAACCTGGCGATGACCGCGGAGCTCTACGAGCGCTGCGGCGGTACCCCGCGCGAGGCCCTCGGCGACGGCTCGGAGGATGTGACCCTGCTGAACCGGGCGCGGCGGCACAGCGACCGGATCGTCCGCGCCGAGCACCTCGTGGTCGAGTCGAGCCTGCGCAGGCTGCGCGCGTGGGGACCACGCCGGACCCTGCTGTGGCACTGGGACCGCCGCTACCGCCCGGCGAACGACGCGGTGCACGTCCGATGAGGGCCCGCTCGCGCGACCGCCGCGTCTACCTGGGTAGCCATCCGGTCCTGTTCGCCGTGCTCGCGGCCACCCGGCGGTGGCCGGCGCGGCGGCTCGGCGGCACCGTGCTGGTGCACGACCGGGCGGCGTTCACCGCCGCGCTCACGCGGATCCCGCTGGACCGCACCGCCGAGGGCACGACCGGCGGCGCCGCGAACCGGCTGGCCGGCGACGGCCTGCTCTTCGACCAGCACGGTGACGCGCACCGGCGGGCCCGGCGCGGCGCAGCGGACTCGCTCGGCGCCGCCGCCGTCACGCGGCTGCGTCCGGTCTGGACGGAGATCCTGGACCGCGGCCTCAAGCCGCTGGCCGACGGGGACACCGTCGACCTGGTGCCGCTCGCCGCGGAGCTGGCCGGGACGACGACGGCCGCGCTGCTCGGCATCGCGGTCGACGGCCCGGAGCTGGCGGCGGCGGCCCGGGCGGCGGCCGCGGCCGCGGCGGGCGCGCACCTTCCCGGGCTCGCCCGGCCCGGCGCCGGGCGGCGGGCCCGGGCGGCGGCCGACCGGCTGTCGGCGCTTGTCGCACCGGGCGCCGGGCCGGACGCGGGCCTGGCGACGATGCTGGCCGTTGCCGCGATCACCACGACGGTCGCGGCCCTGCCGCGCTGCGCGGCCTGGGCCGCCGACGCCGACCTCTGGGGGTACGCGCGGAGCCCGGCGCTGGTGGACGAGTTGTTCCGGGTGACGGCGCCCAGTCCGCTGCTGCCCCGGGTCGCCGCGGCGCCGGGAGTGCTGCCCGGCGGGTCCGGCGGCTGTCCGGTGCGCTCCGGTGACCGGATGCTGCTGGTCGCGCGGCACGCCGTCGGCGCACACCGCCTCGACCCCGACCCCGCGGCACCGGTGGCGCCGCAGATCGCGCACCTGGTCTTCGGCGCCGGGCGGCACGCCTGCCCCGGCGCCCGGCTGGCCCGCGCCCAGCTCGCGGACCTCCTGCTGGCCCTGGCCCCGCTGCGCCCCGTGGTGGTCCGGGCCCGCGTGGACCGCAACGCCGCGCTGCCGGGCTGGCGCACCCTCACGGTGCGGGCGGCACCCGCGTGAGGCTCGTCGTCACCGGCGCGTCCGGCTTCTGCGGCACGGCCGTCGCCCGGCTCGCCGCCGCCCGCGGGCATGAGGTGCTCTGCCTGGGCCGGCGCCCCGGGCCGGTCGGCCGGCACGTCCCCTGGGACGCCGCCGGGCCGGCGCCCGGCCTGGACGGGGCCGACGCGGTCGTGCACCTGGCCGCGGCCGTCGGTGACCCCCGGCCCGGGCGCCGGGTGGAGCGGGAGTTCCGCGCGGTGAACGTCGACGGCGCCGCCCGGCTGCTCGACGCCGCGGCCGGGCTGCCGGTCGTCTGGGTGAGCAGCGCGAGCGTCTACCGCCCCGGCCCGTACCCCGGGCCCGTGCGGGAGGACCACCCGGCCGACGGCCAGCGCGGCCCGTACGGGCGGACGAAGGCGGCCGGGGAGCGGCTCGCGCTGGCGGCGGGTGCGGTGGCTCTGCGGCCGAGGGCGGTGTACGGCGACGGCGACCGGCACCTGCTGCCGCGGCTGCGCCGGGTGGTGCGCGGCGGCCGGGCCTGGCTGCCGGGGCCGGACGTGGCGATGAGCCTGACGGCGGTGGAGAACCTGGCGGCGGCCTGCCTGGCCGCGCTCGGCTGGCCGGGCGGGGCGTACAACATCGCGGACGATCGGCCGTACTCCCGCGACGAGGTCTTCGCGCGGGTGCTGGGGGTTCCGGTGCGGCACGTCCCGGCCGGTCTCGCGCGGGCCGCGGCCGTGGTGTCACCGGCGCTGACCCGCTACGCCGTCGACCAACTGACCGACGGGATGGTCCTCGACCTGGGCCGGGCCCGGGCGCAGGGCTACCGCCCCGCCGGCGGACTACTTGGTGTCGACCACGGACGAGCGGAAGATCGTGGCGGCGTGGGTGCCGTCGCCGCTGCGCCGGACCACGACCGCGTCCACCGAGAAGACGTAACTGGTCTTGCGTAGCAGCTTCGGCAGTGTCGCGGTCAGGTAGCCGCACGGGTTGCCCGGCTTGACCACCACCGTGCCCACCTCCTTCTGCCTGCCGACGCCCAGATCCTGGTTGATCGCCGTGACCCGGTACTCGACGAGGTTGTAACCGCCGACGTTGTACCAGCGCACCTTCGCGGAGGTGGTGCCGGGCACGACCTCCAGGGCGTTGATCTTGTCGAAGTGCGGGGTGTCCCGGGCACAGGTGGCGGTCGGGGCCGGCTTGGGCGTCGCCGGCGGCAGCGGAAGGAAGCCGCTGGTCGCCGTGGGGAGGGGCCGGACGCCGCTGCTCGGCGTCGGCGACGGCGTCGCGCTGCCCTGCGCGACGACCAGCCACTGGTCGCCGGCGGTGACGCCGGTGTCGTCGCCCACCGCACCCGTTCCGCCCTTGGAGGCGGTGAACATGCTGCAGCCGGAGATCAGCAACGGGAGTGCGAGCAGCATGAGCCAGCGTCGTCCGGGCGGCGTCGTGCCCACCCTGTACCGCGCCGGCTCTGTCAACTTCACAGGAAACCCATCGGCGCCGCGGCAGCCGACATTAGAACCTTCGATGCGGCGCCACGCGGACGCCGAGCGGCCCGAATGCACGTGCACATGCACGTGCTCGGCAACTTTTCGGGCGAGTTTCACGCTCCGGAGTCGCGGAGTGACGCCTGCCGCCCCGCGTTCCGCTCAATCCGGCCGCGCCCCGACCGATTGACCCTGCGAGACAGGCAGGACACCTCGGCGAAGGGACCACGCGAATATGAGGACGGGCGACGAACGGCGGGTGGAGCGGCTGCGGCCGACCCCGATGCTGATCGCGGCTGTCGCCGTACTCGCCGGGTCGATCGTGCTGCTGGCACTCAACGTCACCGAGCAGCGCATCCCGGACGTCTGGGGCTGGCTGCCCGTGATCACGGGCACCGCGATCGCGGGCTGGGCCTGCTGGCGGACGGCCTCGACGCCCGGCCTGGACGCGGTCACCCGCCGGATGTGGCGCTGCCTGGCCGTCGTCTGCGTCCTGATCGTGCTCGGCGTCGCCGGCGACGCCCGCCTGGCCGCGGCGGACCCGGCCCGGCTGGACGGGCTGGACTACCTGCCGACCTCGATCTGCTACGCCCTGGCGATGATGGTCCTGCTCTGGGCCCTGCGGCGGCTGCCGATGCAGGACCGCGAGGGCCGGGACCGCGTCATGGTCCGCTTCGTCCTGGACGCGGCCATCGTCGGCGTCACCGCCGGCATCTTCGTCTGGTATCTCGCCAGCCAGGCCCGGGGTCCCTGGAACTCCAACGGCATGGCCGCCATACCCATGATCATGCTGATGGCCCTCGGCCTCGTCGGCTCGCTCGCCTTCATCAAGGTCGCGATCAGCGGATCCGGCGGCGTGGACAGCATCGCGCTGCGGCTGCTGGCGGCCGCCGTCGCCGTCGGTGCCGCCGGCGGCGCGCTGTTCCCCCCGCTGTTCGCCGTGCGCCCGGGCCTGAGCGGCTCGCAGATGTTCATCCCCGGCACCCTGCTCTTCGTGGTCTTCGCCGCCGACCGGCAGCGCCGGGCCGCCGGGGCGCCGGCGCGGGCGCGGCGCCGCCGGACCTTCAGCTTCGTGCCGTACGTGGCCGTCGCCGCCACCGACGCGCTGCTGCTCGTGATCGGTTACTCCGCCGGCAACGTCGTGTTCACCGTCGCGCTCGGCGCCGTCCTGCTCACCGCCCTGGTGGTGTTCCGGCAGGTCAACGCACTCTGGGAGAACGGCCGGCTGCTGCGCCGGGTGGACGCCAACCTGGTGCAGCTCAACAGCTACCAGTCACAGCTCACCCACCGCGCCAACCACGACGATCTGACCGACCTGGCCAACCGGACCCTGTTCGAGCAGCAGACCCGCGAGGCCCTGGCCGCGATCGCCCCGGGCGAGACGCTCAGCCTGGCGCTGATCGACCTCGACGACTTCAAGGCGATCAACGACCGGCTCGGCCACGCCGTCGGCGACGCCCTGCTGATCGTGGTCGCGCAGCGGCTGCGCGAGGCCGTCCGCGAGGGCGACGTGGTCGCCCGCCTCGGCGGCGACGAGTTCGGCCTGCTCCTGCACGGCCTGCGCAGCGGGGAGGCGACCGAGGTACTGGACCGCATCGCCGAGTCGCTGACCCGCCCGGTGCACGCACTCGGCTACGACCTGCTGGTCAACGCCAGCATCGGCCTGTCCGAGGTGTGGCCCGACGCCAGCCCGCAGGAGCTGCTGCGCCGCGCCGACCTCGCCATGTACGCCGCCAAGGAGCGCGGCAAGGGCCGGCACACCGTCTACGACGCCCAGCTCGAGCAGGACCAGGCGGCCGACGCCCAGCTCGGCGCCGAGCTGCGCCAGGCGCTCGACAACGGCGACTTCTCGCTGGTCTACCAGCCGATCGTCGCGCTGCCGGGCGGCGAGTGGACGTCGCTGGAGACCCTGATCCGCTGGAAGCACCCCGAGCGCGGCTTCATCGGCCCGGACGTGTTCATCCCGATCGCCGAGCGCACCGGCCTGATCGTGCCGCTAGGCGACTGGATCCTGCGTACCGCGCTGGCACAGGCCGCCGAGTGGCAGGAGACCTTCGGCAGCGGCGCCCCCGGCGAGATCGGCGTCAACGTGTCGGCCCGCCAGCTCCGCGAGCCCGGCTTCGCCGCGGACGTGCGGGCGGCGCTCGCCGACACCGGGTTCGACCCGGAGAAGCTGGTGGTCGAGGTGACCGAGACCGCGGTGTTCGACGGCGGCATCGCCCTGGACACGCTGCAGAACCTGGTGACGCTGGGCGTCCGGATCGCGCTGGACGACTTCGGCACCGGGCACTCCTCGCTGGGGCTGCTGCGCACCTGCCCGGCGGACATCCTCAAGGTGGACAAGTCGTTCGTCGACGGCATCGGCGGCCGCTCGGAGGAGGCGGTCATCGCCACCGCGATGATCCAGATCACCAACGGCCTGCACCTACAGGCGATCGCCGAGGGCGTGGAGACGGCCGGGCAGGCGGAAACGCTGCACCGGCTGGGCTACCGCTACGCGCAGGGCTACCACTTCTCCCGGCCGCTCTCCCCCGAGCAGGTGCGCGAGCAACTCGCGGCGGCGAGCGTGCTGGCGGTGTAAGCCCGAACATGCGGATATCACCCCGATGAACCCGTATGGCAGTCGATAGTGGGAAAGGGACGATCCGTTCCCCGCCGGACTACTCACGAGGTTGCCCACCGATGACTGCCGCCGCGCCCAAAACCGACGCCCGGAAGCGCTGGAACAACCCGGCGGGGCACTGGATCGCCAATCGGTCGCTGAACACGAAGATCCTCATCATCGTCGGCACCATGACGCTGGTCGCGGCGCTGGTGGGGGCGGCGGCGATCCTGAGCATGTCGACGCTGAACAAGGCCGTGAGCAGCCTCTACGACGAGAGCTTCGTGGCGTCGCAGCAGCTCAACAAGATCACCTCGGACGTCGGCAGCATGCACGCCAACGTGCTCACCTACGGCCAGACGCCCGACCCGGCGCTGCTGGCGCAGATCAAGGCGCTCGATGCGGCGGTGGACGCGGACAACGTCGCGTACAGCGCCAACACCGTCAACCCGGCCCTGATGGACCAGACGATCTTCCTGTGGGACAAGTACACGGTCGCCCGTGACAACTATCTGAAGGCGGCGAACGGCGGCAACCCCGCCGCGGTCATCTCCGTGCGCGACAGCCAGCTCACGCCGGCGATCATCCGGGCCAAGTACAACCTCCTCGAGCTCGCCAACCAGGAGAACGCGGCGGCGCAGACGAACAAGGCCGACGCCGAGGCGGCGTACAAGTCGGGCCGCAACTTCGTCATCATCGTGCTGATCGTCGGCCTCGTGCTCGCCACCGCGTTGGGCCTGGCGATCGCCCGCGGCATCGTGAAGCGGGTCAAGGTGGTCTCCGACGTCATCGACCGGATCGCCGAGGGCGACCTGACCACCAAGGTCGGCATGGCCAGCCGCGACGAGATCGGGCGGATGGGCATCCAGCTCGACCGGGCCGCGGCCACCCTGCGCAGCACGATCTCGCAGATCAGCGGCAGCAGCCACACCCTGGCCGGCTCGGCGCAGGAGATGACCGAGGTCAGCGGCCGCATTTCGGTGAACTCCGAGCAGACCAGCTCGCGGGCCGGCCACGTCAGCACCGCCGCCGAGCAGGTCAGCGCCAACGTCGCCACGGTCGCCGCCGCCTCGGAGGAGATGAGCGCGTCGATCCGGGAGATCGCCACCAGCGCCGCCGACGCCGCCGAGGTCGCCCGTGGCGCGGTCGAGGTGGCCCAGTCGGCCAACAGCACGGTCGCCAAGCTCGGCGTCTCCTCCGCCGAGGTCGGCAACATCGTCAAGGTGATCACCTCGATCGCCGAGCAGACCAACCTGCTGGCCCTGAACGCGACAATCGAGGCGGCCCGCGCGGGCGAGGCCGGCAAGGGCTTCGCCGTGGTCGCCAGCGAGGTCAAGGACCTGGCCCAGGAGACCGCAAAGGCCACAGAGGAGATCTCCAGCCGGATCCAGGCGATCCAGACGGACACCTCGGCCGCGGTCGACGCGATCGCTCAGATCGCCGAGGTCATCGAGCGGATCAACGCGTACTCCGACACGATCGCCTCGGCGGTCGAGGAGCAGACCGCGACCACCACCGAGATCGGGCGCAGCGTCTCCGAGGCGGCCGGCGGATCGACGGAGATCGCGCAGACCATCACGGCCGTCGCCGAGGCCGCGCAGAGCACCAACGACAGCGTCGGTGACTCCCGGCGCACGGCCGGCGAGCTGTCCCGGCTCGCCGAGGAGCTGCAGACGCTGGTGGCCCAGTTCCGGGTCTAGCGACGTTTGGCAAGATCGTTCCCCACCGGTCCTCGTCGGACGGCAGGAATGAACGCGGGGGCTCCGGTGTTGACAACACAATGCCCGCCCCCTGCGGGCTCATGTTGAGGAGGTCAAAAGCGTGCTCGACCCACACGGGCTCTACGAGTTGGCCGACGACCTGCCCGAGCTGGACGCCCCGGTGCTCCTCCAGGCGCTCACCGGCTTCGTCGACGCCGGGAGTGCGATCCAGCTCTCCCGCGAACACCTGCTGGAGCAGCTCGACGGCCGGGTCCTAGCGACCTTCGACGTCGACCAGTTGCTCGACTACCGCTCCCGCCGCCCCTCGATGATCTTCGTCGAGGACCACTGGGAGAGCTACGAGGAGCCGAGCCTGGCCCTGCACCTCGTGCGCGACCGGCTCGGTACGCCGTTCCTGCTGCTCGCGGGCCCCGAGCCGGACCTGCAGTGGGAGCGCTTCATCGCGGCCGTCACCGCCCTGATCGAGCGCCTGGGCGTGAAGCTGACCGTCGGCCTCAACGCCATCCCGATGGCCGTGCCGCACACCCGCCCGGTGAGCATCACCGCGCACGCCACCGACCAGCGCCTGCTCGGCGACCGCGAGTCGTGGTTGCAGCGCGTCCAGGTCCCGGCGAGCGTCGGCAACCTGCTCGAGTTCCGGCTGGGCGAGGCGGGCCACGACGCCATGGGCTACGCCGCCCACGTGCCGCACTACCTGGCGCAGACCACGTATCCGGCGGCGGCCGAGCTGCTGCTGGATTCCGTGTCCCGCACGACCGGCCTGGCCCTGCCGACCGGTCAGCTGCGCGAGGCCGCCGAGCTGGTCCGCGAGGAGGTCGACAAGCAGATCGCCGGCGACGAGCAGGCGAGCCGGCTGGTGGCCTCGCTGGAGGCGCAGTACGACGCCTTCCTGCGCGGGCGCCGGGGCAACCTGCTGGCGGAGTCGGAGGGTCCGCTGCCCACCGCCGAGGAGCTCGGCGCCGAGCTGGAGCGTTTCCTGGCCGAGCAGGCCCGCGACACGGATTAGGGGCATCTCGCAGGCTTCGTCAATCCGGCCCGGGGCCGGGCCGTGCTGTCCCATGATTAGTGGACTGCGGTGTGGGTGATGGACAGCATTGGAGCGACACGGTGCCCCCTTTTCGATCACGGCCTGCGGCCCACGCGACGCTGCGGCCCGTGCCGCAGGACGTCGAGAGCCTTGAAAAGCTGATCACGGATCTGGAACAGGTCACCGACGCGGCGTCCACGTGGCGGATCACCGTCGACAGCACCGTCGAGTCGCACAACTTCAGCTACGGCGCGGCGTGGCTGCCCGACGGCGAGGGCAACCTCTCCGTGGTGTACGAGACCGGGCCGATCACGCCCGAGTTGCGTGCCGTCGTTGCGGACCGGCCCGTACCGGCCGACGTGGGGCTGGTCGGCAAGGCGTGGAGCACGAAACGCTTCGTTTACCTCGGCGCGCTCGCCGGATGCGAGGACTGCCTGCGCTGCCAGGCCGCGGGCCGGGCCGGCATGGCCGCCGCCGTCGTGATCCCCGTGCTGCACCGCGACCAGCAGATCGCGGTGCTGGAGTACTACTCGGCGGAGCCGCTCTACATCGACGGGCCGCGGGGCGAGAAGTGGGCGTCGATCGCGCGCATCGCCGAGCAGGCCCGGTTCAGCGCCGTCGCCGCCGCCGAGCTGCGGCAGGCCGCCGACGACCGGGCCGCCGTCACGAACGTGGTCGCCGCGCTCGGCGACACGTCCGACTCGTCGTCGGCGCTGCGCAACACGCTGGACTCGGTGCGCACGGCGTTCGGTTGGGCGTACGGCTCGTACTGGGAGGTCGACGAGGAGCAGCAGGTGTTGCGCTTCAAGGTCGACTCGGGCACGGCCGGCGACGAGTTCCGGAAGGTGACGCTGGCCGCCACCTTCGCCGAGGGCGTCGGCCTCTCCGGCCGGGCCTGGCGGGCCCGGGACCTGGTCTTCGTCCGCGACGTCAGCGAGCTCACCGACTGCGTACGGGCGCCCGTCGCCCGCGCGGCCGGGGTGCGCTCCGGCGTGTGCTTCCCGATCGTGAGCAACGGCCGCATCGTCGGCACGATGGACTTCTTCACCACGGAATTCATCGAGCTGTCCGAGTCGCGGGCGTCGGCGCTGCGCAACGTGGCGCAGCTGGTGTCGCAACGGCTCGAGATCGTCCGCGCCGTGGAGAACACCGCGGACAACGCACAGGCCCTGCTGGACACCGTCTCGCGCCTGCGCGCGGCCAGCGACGACGCGACCCGGGTCGCCCAGGACGCGGTGAACCGTGCCTCCGACATGACAAACGAGGTCGAGGCGCTGGGCAACGCGTCCACCGCCATCGGCGACGTCATCAAGATCATCTCGTCGATCGCCGAGCAGACCAACCTGCTGGCGCTCAACGCGACAATCGAGGCGGCCCGGGCCGGCGAGTCCGGCAAGGGCTTCGCCGTGGTGGCGGGCGAGGTCAAGGACCTCGCCCGGGAGACCGCCGAGGCCACCCAGCGCGTCTCGGAGCAGATCACCGGGATCCAGAACAGCGCGCGCACGGTCTCCGCCGGCATCCTCACCACGAGCGAGACGATCGGCCAGATGGACGCCGTGCAGGCGCGCATGAACGAGGTCCTCGAGGAGCAGGCCCGGATGGCCAGCAGCCTGCGGTCCTAGCGCCTGTTTCGTAAGGGGGTGGTGTCTCGCGGGTCAGGGCCCGCTCGGGCCGCGCCGGTTCCCGGCCTGCGCCACCCGCCCGGCCTCGCGCGCGAGGCCGTTCGCCAGCCCCCGCACGACCCGGCGCAGGACGAAGGCCGTGCCGGGCCATCGCGGCGTGACGGTGACCTTCCAGACGATGTCGGTGCCCGCATGCGCCTCACGCAGGACGGTCTCGCCGACGTAGTCGCGGACGGGCAGGCCGGACAGCAGCCGGTAGGCGATCCGGGTCGGCTCGTCGACGGCGATGATCTGCTCCCGCAGCCGCAGCGGCCAGCCCGAGACGACCCGGATCGTTCCGACGCCGGCGGACCGCGGATCGCCCTGGTGTTCGATCGTCACCGTCCGCGCCGGTGTCCACGCGGCCATTCCCAAGTGGTCGGTGAGGACCGACCAGGTGACGGCCGGCGCCGCCGCGGTGTGCGCGTGCGCCACGATCTCAACCGTCGTGCCCGCGCCCTCGGCCCCGCTCGACGCAACCCCGGGCTTCCTGGTCACCGCCATGTGCCTGACTCCAGCCGTTGACTGTCGACGGAGGATCCGTCACGTCGCATTGTCGGACGCCCAGGCCCGGAAGGCGCATTCCGACACGGCGGGCCCGGGTATCCGGCGGATCATGACGCCTTCGCCCGGTTCTTCAGCGGCAGCCAGTCGAGGACGGTCCGGATCTGGGCGTCCCAGTAGCCCCATTCGTGGGCGCCCGGCCCGAAGGCGGCGTCGATCGCCACGTTGTGCTCGCGGCAGGCCGCCACGAACCGCTCGTTCTGCGCCACCAGGTGGTCACCGGTGCCGCAGCGCAGCAGCAGCCGCGGCAGGTCACCGCCGCTGGTGGCGAGCAGGTGCAGCAGATCGTCGCCGGTGCCGGCGACCGGGCGGCCTGCGAAGACCCGGGCGATGAGGGCGGCCATGTGCGGGCGCTTGTCCCACTGGCTGATGTACGCCAGGTCCAGCGCGCCGGAGAGGCTGGCGGCGGCCGCGAACCGCTCCGGCTCGCGCAGCGCCCACTTGAAGGCGCCGTAGCCGCCCATCGACAGGCCGGCCACGAAGGTGTCCTCGCGACGGGTCGAGACGCGGAAGAACGACGACACCACTGCCGGCAACTCCTCGGACAGGTACGTCCAGAACCTGGCCCCGTACGCCTCGTCGGCGTAGAAGCTGCGGTGCACCTGTGGCATGACCACGGCCAGGCCGCGCTCGGCCGCGTACCGCTCGATGGACGTGTAGCGGGTCCAGGCGGTGTCGTCGTCGGTCAGGCCGTGCAACAGGTAGAGCACCGGCGGCGGCGCACCGGTGTCGTGTCCGGTGAGCCCGATCTGGGCGCCCGCACGCTCGGGGAGCAGCACGGTCATGGAGGTGCCGAGCTCGAGCGCCTCGGAGGAGAAGTCGCAACGGATCAATGCCATGGCTTCCAGTATTCATTGATCACTCACAGCATCCACACGACCACCCGAAGTTTGGGGAATGTCGTACCCGTCGATTAGTATGTGTGTACTAAAACCAGCGCTGAGCTGCGGGGAGATCACTGTGACGACGCCTGTTTTGTCAACTATTCCGCCATACACCACGATGCTCGGGTTCACCCGATATGTCGCACGCACGGGCCCGGCCAAGGCCACGTTCGTCGGCGGACTCCGGCGTCAGCGCGAGCGCCGCTCCGGCTTCAACCCGCACGGCCAGTTGGTCAAGGCGCTCAAGGCCGACATCGCCTTCCGCACCGGCGGCAGCTACCTCAACGGCGTACCCGACCTGGTGAAGCCGCGGTGGAAGCCGCTCTACGAGGCGGTCGGCTCCGGCGCGACGACCTACCTGCACTCGCTCGGCGACCCGGAGGACGTCAGCCTCGCGCAGACCCGGGACGCCCTGGCCTCCGTCGGCCCGCTCGCCGTGAAGATCAACCCGCACTTCGGGCTGCGCTACGCGGACGGCCGCCGCGAGGCGGTCCGGCTGCACTTCGACGAGCAGCCGCCGACCCCCGAGGCGATCACCGCGACGCTGCACCTGATGGCCCGGCACATGGACCAGATCCTGCCCGGCGCGGAACCGGTCCTGGTCGACCTGCGCCGCGGCACCTCGCACCGGATGGATCCGGGCGCGAAGGCCGGCGACATCGAGCGCTGGCTGGCGGGCGAGGCGGCCGCGTTCATCGCGATGTGGGCGGCAACCGCCGCCTGATCAAGGCCCCCCGGCCCGGACGGTCCGGAATTTTCCAGGTTTCGGCGTGGGAACTTCTTAGTTGCAGCCCGGTTGCGACGATGCTGGAGGTATAAGCGGGGACTACGTCGGGGGGCGTTCGGTATGAAGGCAGTCACGCGGCTTGCGGGCAACACGGTGGTGGCGGTGGCGGGGGTCGCCGCGGGGGCGCTGTTCCAGACGGCGCCCGCCGCGGCGGCCACGCCGACGATGCCGAGCCTGGTTGCGTACGTCCGCTCCGGTGACGTTTACGTGAGCAAGGGCGCGGCCGAGACGAAGCTGACCACCGGCGGCGGCTGGTCGCGCCCGCGCTTCTCGCCCGACGGCAAGTCGATCGCGCTGCTCAAGGCCCGTCAGCTGTGGACCATGAAGGCCGACGGCAGCGCCAAGCGCCGGCTGACCACCCGGGCCGCGGCCGGCCCGTCGTGGGCGCCGGACGGCAGGACGATCGCCTTCGCGTCGCTGTCCTGCACCGGCGGCCCGGGGGTCTACCGGATCTCGGCGACCGGTGCCGGCGCGAAGCCCGAGGTGGTGTTCCCCAGCTCCTGCCGCGAGCAGGAGTTGCCGGACGAGCCCGCCGCCACGAAGGTCGCCGCGGCCGGCACGCTCACCGACCGGCTGCGCTACGACGACGCGGTGGCCTGGTCGCCGGACGGCTCCAGGGTCGCGTTCCGCGGCGGCGACTGCGAATCGATCTACGACGCCTGCCTGAGCATCGGCACGGTGGCCACCGGCGGCGAGAAGACCGTGGCGGCGTACGGCGGCGGCAGCCTGCAGACCTCCGGCTTCGCGGTGGTGCCGAACTGGCGCGCGGACGGCGCGAAGCTGGCCTGGACGGCCTGGCAGCGCGGCGAGACCGCGGCCGAGAACGAGCCGGTGCACGTGGTCGAGTACGACGTCGCGACCGGCAAGAAGCGCAACGTCGGCGCCAGCCTGGACCGCGAGATGGCGTACGTCGACAAGGCCCGCGGCGTCCTGACGGGCAACTACCGCGGCGGCTCCTGGGTCATGGTCATCAACCTGGCGACGGGTGCGCGGACCCCGTTCCACGAGGGCTCGCAGCCGAACGTCCAGCCGAAGCGGTAAGGGAACGAACGCCGCCGCGCCCGGCCGGGGCGGCGGCAGGCGGAACGGCCGCGGGCCGGCCCGGTACTCCGGGCCGGCCCGCCGCGTATCCTGGGCGGCCTGATGAGCGACACGACCGAACGCCCGATCCGGACGTTCCACCCCCGGCGGGGCCGGATGAGTGCCCGGCACGCGGACGCGATGACCGATCTCTGGCCGGCGTACGGCCTCACCGTCCTCGACGGCGACCGCGCACCCCTCGACCTGGCGGAGCTGTTCGGCCGCGAGGCGCCGCGGGTGCTGGAGATCGGCTTCGGGATGGGCGACTCGACGGCGGCGATGGCCGAGGCCGACCCCGGCCGCGACCTGCTGGCCGTCGAGGTGCACACGCCGGGCATCGGCAATCTGCTCGCGCTGATCGGCGAGAAACGTCTGACCAATGTCCGGGTCGTGCACGGCGATGCGATGGAGCTGGTCCGCAAGATCCGGCCGGGCGCCCTCGACGCGGTGCACGCCTTCTTCCCGGACCCCTGGCCCAAGGCCCGCCACCACAAGCGCCGCCTGATCCGGCCGGCCAACGTCGCCCTGCTGCGGGAGCGCCTCCGGCCCGGCGGCACGCTGCACTGCGCGACGGACTGGGCACACTACGCGGAGTCGATGGCGCAGACACTGTCGGCCGACCCGGGCCTGTCGAACGCGCACGAGGGCTACGCGCCGCGCCCGGCACACCGCCCGGAGACCAAGTTCGAGCGGCGCGGGGTCACCGCGGGTCGAGAGGTCTTCGACCTGATCTATCGGCGCAGGTAGGCCTTAACCTCCGGTTTGCCGTTTTTACGGCTTTGCCGCCCGTAGGCTGGAGGGCGGAGGTCGGAGCATGCGGCAAAGTGATCTTGGCCTCGGGCGTCAGCCCGGTCCGGGAGCGCCGAGCGCCGGGCCCGCCGGACCGGATCCGGATCCGCCCCCACCGGCCACGGACTCGGATCCGTCCGCGCCCGCACCGACCCTGGGCACCTGGACTCCCCGCACGGCGGGCTGGCAGCACGACTCCACCCCGCGCCGGAACCTGCTCACCAGTGGCGCCGCCGACCAGCTCGCCGCGCTCATCGCCCGCGCCGCCGACGCCCCCGCCGGCCTGGTGCACTTCGTCGAGGGTGACCGGCTGCGCAGCTACGGCGGCCACGGCCTCAGCGTGCCGTGGGAGGAGGTCGCCGACGTCAGGCTGGAGGACACCCTGGCCGGCATCCTGATCTCCAGCGGGCAGACGCTGGCCATCGAGGATCTCGGAGCGGATCCCCGGGTCCCGGCGGGTTCACCCGTGCACCGGGCCGGCCTGACCGGGGCCTACCTGGGTCATCCGATCCGGGACGACGACGGCGTCATCGTCGGCGTCTGCTGCGCCCTCGACAGCGAGCCGCGCCGGTGGACCGACGCTCACGTCGCCGCCGTCACCGACGCGGCACACGTCGCCAACATGCTCATCACCGAGCAGCTCGCCCGGCTGGAGATCGATCGGCAGCACCGCTTTCTCGACGCCGTGGTCGACAGCCTGCACGACGGGGTCATCGCCTGCGACGCCGACGGGCGGATCGTGCTTGCCAACGCGCGGATGCACAAGCTGTGGGGCAGCGGGCCGTTCCCCGTCGACCTGGACGAGGCGGCCGACGCGGGACTGACCGACGCGCACGGCAACCCGCTGCGGCGCGAGGACTTCGCCCTGTACCGGGCCCTGCGGGGCGAGCGGCTGCGCGACGAGGAGGTGATGCTCCAGCTCCGGGGACAGCGCACCCACCACTACCTGATCGACGCCCAGCCCATCCTGGGGTCGGACGGGCGGACCGTCGGCGCCGTACAGGCCGTGCAGGATGTGACCCGGCGCAAGCGCGCCGAGCGGTTCCGCACCTGCGAGCTCGCCGTGGTCACCGCCCTGGCCACCGCCGCCAGCGTCGAGGCCGCCGGGCCGCGGGTGCTCGAGGCCGTGGTCGGCACGCTGGGCTGGACCCATGCCGAGCTCTGGCTCGTCGACGACGCCGCCGCGGTGGTGCGCTCCGCCGCGAGCTGGCACTCCCCGCTCTGGCAGGCCGACATCGAGGTGCCCGGCGAGCTGGCGTACGGCACCGGGCTGGCCGGGCGCGCCTGGCAGGCGGGCAAGCCGCTGTGGATCCGCGACGTCGGGCGCCCGCAGAGCCTGATCTCTCCGGCGACCGCCGCCGCCTCGCAGCTGCACACGGCGCTGGCCGTACCCGTCCGCAACGGGCTCGAGACCCTCGGGGTCCTGGTCGCGTTCGCCGACACCATCGAGGACCCCGAGGACGAGCTGGTCGCCCTGATGTCCGGCATCTCGGCGCAGATCGCACAGTTCATCGAGCGGCGGCTCGTCGAGGACCTCCAGCGGCAACTGGCCCGCAGCAAGAGCGAATACCTCGCGCTGGTCGGCCACGAGCTGCGGACCCCGCTGACGTC
The DNA here is from genome assembly GCF_040648555.1 of Actinoplanes sp. NPDC049118. NCBI lineage: Bacteria > Bacillati > Actinomycetota > Actinomycetes > Micromonosporales > Micromonosporaceae > Actinoplanes > Actinoplanes sp. NPDC049118. The sequence continues at coordinate 96,260 of NZ_JBEZDY010000025.1, read as the reverse complement.
GATCGCGGCCTACACCGAACTGCTGCGCGACGCCGACGCCGAGGGCCTGGTCAAGGACGGGCCCCGGCTGCTCGAGGTCATCGACCGCAACGCCACCCAGCTCCGGCACATCATCAACGAGCTGCTCGAACTGTCCGCGCTGGACACCGGGCACGCCTCGGTCCGGCTCACCCCCGTCGACCTGGCCCAGATCGTCCGCGAGTCGGTGGAGCGCACCCGGGACGCGGTCTCCGGCGAGCCGGTCACCATCGTGGACGAGCTGCCCGAACATCTCGTCCTGCCCGGCGACCGCGAGCGGCTGCGGCAGGTCGTCGACAACCTGCTCAGCAACGCGGTGAAGTACAGCCCCGACGGCGGGGAGATCCGCGTCACGCTGCGGGCCGCGGGCCGGACCGCGGAGCTCGCGGTCTCCGACACCGGGATCGGCGTCTCGCAGGACGAGCGCGAGAAGATGTTCACCGGGCTCTACCGCACGAGCCGGGCCCGGGACCGGGCCATACCCGGCAGCGGGCTGGGGCTGACGCTCAGCCGCGCGGTCGTGCAGCGCCACCACGGCAGCATCGAGCTCTCCGAGCACGAGGGTCCGGGCACGACGGTGCTGGTCCGGCTGCCGCTGAACGCCCGTTGACAGGTCGTTGACAATTGTGACTCTGGTCACCGCACCCGCTCCGGAGAAGGATGACGGGCATGACCCGGTGGACTCCAGATCCGACGTTCTACCCCTCACCACGCGATGCCGCGGACGCACCCGCCGAGCGGCTGGCGTACGTCGCCGCGTTCGACCGCTCGGCCGAGCTTCCGGACGCCATCGCCGTCGTCGACACCGACCCCGCCTCCGACTCGTACGGCACGGTGGTCGGCTGGACCGACCTGCCGCACACCGGCGACGAGCTGCACCACTTCGGGTGGAACGCGTGCAGCAGCGCCCTGTGCCCGACCGCGCCGCACCCGCACGTCGAGCGGCGCCACCTCATCGTTCCCGGCCTGCGCTCCTCGCGGATCTACGTGCTGGACACCGGGGACGACCCGCGCAGCCCCGTACTGGTCAAGGAGATCCCGGCCGAGGAGCTGGCCGCGAAGGCCGGCTACTCGCGGCCGCACACGGTCCATTGCGGGCCGGACGGCATCTACGTCTCGGCGCTCGGCGGCGGCTCATCCGAGGGCCCGGGCGGCATCGCGGTGCTCGACCACAGCACCTTCGAGGTGCGCGGCGCCTGGGAGAACGACCGCGGCGACCAGCACCTGGCGTACGACTTCTGGTGGCACCTGACCCGCGACGTGCTCGTCTCCTCCGAGTGGGGCACTCCGTCCATGATCGAGGACGGGCTGGTGCCGGAACTGCTGCTCGGCCGGAAGTACGGCCACCGCCTGCACTTCTGGGACCTGGCCAAGCGCACCCTGGTGCAGACGGTCGACCTCGGTGACCAGTACCAGATGACCCTCGAGCTGCGCCCGGCGCACGACCCCCGCCGGGAGTACGGCTTCCTCGGCGTGGTCATCAGCGTCGAGGACCTGTCGGCGTCGGTGTGGGTCTGGCAGCGCTCCGGCGGCGAGTTCACCGTCACCAAGGTGATCGACGTGCCGGCCGAGCCCGCCGACGCCGCGGACCTGCCGCCGGCGCTGAAGCCGTTCGGCGCCGTGCCGCCGCTGATCTCCGACATCGACCTCTCCGTCGACGACCGCTTCCTCTATGTCTCCTGTTGGGGCACCGGCGAGCTGAAACAGTTCGACGTCTCCGACCCCCTGCACCCGGTGGAGACCGCCTCGATCCGCCTCGGCGGCATCGTCGGCCGGGTGGCGCACCCGTCGTTCCCGCAGGAGCGGCTCGGCGGCGGCCCGCAGATGGTCGAGGTGTCCCGCGACGGCCGCCGCGTCTACGTGACCAACTCGCTCTACGGCGCCTGGGACGACCAGTTCTACCCCGACGGCGTCGGCGCCTGGATGGCGAAGATCGACGTGGACCCGGCGACGGGCGGCATGACGCCGGATCCGCGCTTCTTCCCGCGCGGCGACGACTTCAGGGGCCGCCGGGTGCACCAGACCCGGCTGCAGGGCGGGGACGCCTCGTCGGACTCGTACTGCTTCCCGTGACGGCCGGCCAACTGGCGGTGCTCGCCGCGCTGGGCGCCTTCCACGGGCTGAACCCGGCGATGGGCTGGCTCTTCGCGGTGGGCCGCGGCATGCAGGAGCGCAGCCGGCCGGTGCTGCTGTGCTCGCTGCCGCCGATCGCCGCCGGGCACCTGGCCTCGGTGGCGATCGTCGCGGCGGTGGTGTCGGCGACGGAATCGGTCGTCGCCGGGAACCTGGTCGCGATCGTGGGCGGCACCGTCCTGGTCGGCTTCGGGCTGTGGCGGCTGCTCTCGGCCCGGCACTTCCGGTGGGCCGGCATGCGCCTGTCCGCGGCGCAGCTGGCCGGCTGGTCGTTCCTCATGTCGTCGGCGCACGGCGCGGGGCTGATGCTGCTGCCCGTGCTGGCGACGACGTCGGCGGCGCACCCGGCCGGGCATGTGGCGCACCTGGCGGCCGCCGCACCCGCCGCACCCGCCGGTCTGGCGGGCACGCCCGCCGCGGCCCTGGACGGGCTGCTCGCGGCGGGCGTGCACACGCTGGCGATGTTCGCCGTGATGGCGGCCTGCGCGCTGCTGGTCTACGAGTTCGTCGGCCTCGGCGTGCTGCGCCGGGCCTGGTTCAACATCGACCGGCTGTGGGCCGCGGTGATGGTCGCCGCGGGCGCGCTGACGATCGCGCTCACGGCCTGAGCCCCGGCCCCGCCGAGGCGGGGCCGGGCCCGCTCACCGCAGGGGCCGGACCACCCCCGCCGCCCCGCCGCCGCGTCGTGCCGGCTCGGCGCTGGCGATCATCGAACCGCCCGGCCGGAACTCGATCGCGGTGGCCGCGCCCAGCTCCGCGACGTCCGGCCCGAAGCTGTGGCCGAGCTCGGTCAGCCCCGGACCGTACCGGGCGTGGAAGGCGGGCTCGGACTGGATGCCGGCGGAGTTGCGCTGCGAGGCCCGCGGGGCGGCCATCGCCTGCGGCAGCGTCATGCCCAGGTCGATCCGGTTGATCAGCACCTGCAGCACGGTGGTGATGATCGTGGCGCCGCCGGGCGAGCCGAGCGCGAGGAACGGCCGGCCGTCCTTGAGCACGATCGTCGGCGACATCGAACTCCGCGGCCGCTTGCCGGGGCCGGGCAGGTTCGGATCGGGCGCGGTGCCCTGCGTACCGGTGAAGTTGAAGTCGGTCAGCTCGTTGTTGAGCAGGAAGCCGCGGCCGGGCACGACCATCGCGTTGCCGCCGGTCTGCTCGATGGTCAGCGTGTACTCGACGACGTTGCCCCAGCGGTCGGCGACGGTGAGGTTGGTCGTGCTCTGGCCATCCTCGACCGGGCCGCCGACGGCGACCGGCGTGCACCCGGAGGCGTGGATGTCACCGGGCGGCACCGGCTTGGTGAGCGCGTGCGCGGGATCGATCTGGCAGGCGCGCTGCGCCGCCCACCCGTCACTGATCAGCTTGTTCAGGGTGGACCGCGGTGTGTAGGCGCCGACGTAACGGTTGCGGTCGGCGAACGAGAGCGCGGTCGCCTCGGCGTAGCGGTGCAGGGCCTGGATCGTCGGGACCCTGGAGAGATCGGTCCCCTCGAGGATGTTGAGCGCCTCGCCGACCGCGGTGCCGCCGCTGGACGGCGTCGACATGCCGTAGACCTCCAGCCCGCGATAGCCGGACCGGGTCGGCGCCGGGAACCGCAGCCGGTACCCGGCCAGGTCGGAGAGCCGCAGGTCGCCGGGGCGGATCGGGTAGGCCCAGGTGCCGGCCGGATCGTCGGAGACCGGCGGGCGCCGCACCGTCCGGACCAGGTCGGCGCCGACCGGGCCGGAGTAGAAGACGTCGGTGCCGCGCGCGGCGATCAGCCGGTAGGTGTCGGCCAGGTCGGGATTGCGCTGCGTCGAGCCCACCGCGGGAGGGGCGCCACCGGGCAGATAGAGCTCGCTCGTGGCATCGAACTGCCCGAAGGCGGCGGCGTTGTCGGCGATCTGCTGCCGGAAGGTGGCATCGACGGCGAAGCCCCGGTCGGCGACCCTGGCGGCGGGCGCGAGCAGGCTGCCCAGCGACCGGGTGCCCCACCTGTCGGCGGCCGCCTCCCAGGTGGCGAGGGTGCCCGGGGTGCCGACGGACAGGCCGCTGACCCGGGCCTCCTGGAAGTCGTACGGCAGCCCGTCCGCGGGGTCGACGAAGATGTCCTCGGTCATCGTCGCCGGGCCGGACTCCCGGCCGTCGATGGTGTGCACCCGCCGCTGCCCGGCGTCGTAGTAGACGAAGAATCCGCCGCCACCGATGCCGGCGGAGAACGGCTCGGTGACCCCGAGCGTCGCCGCGGCGGCCACGGCGGCGTCGACCGCGTTGCCGCCGCGCCGCAGGACATCGAGCCCGACCGCGGTCGCGATCGGGTCGACGGTCGAGACGGCGCCGCCGTACCCGACGGCGGTGGGGTCCCGCGGCGGCGCGCCGCCGTGCGCGGACGCCGCGGCGGGCACGAGCGCGGCGGTGGTAAGGGTGAGCGTGGCCGCCATGGCCAGCGCGGACGGGCGCATCATGCCTCCGAGCGATGAGACAGTGGACAGACCTCTCCTGCCTACCGGCACGCGGTGCGGCGCACAACCCGGGGCGCGCTCTTCACCAAGGGTGAGCATTGAGCCTTTTCCAACGTGGCCGGCGCGCCAGGTCCCGGCTGCGGTCAACGGCTCGGATGCCTCAGGCACGAGGCCGGGTCGAAAATCGGCCATTGTCGTGAATGGACGCCGAGAACGGGAACGGCTCGGCCAGCACGACGCCGCCGACCCCGGCCGGCTTCGGCTCCAGCCCCGGGCAGCTCGCCCCGGCGGCGGCCGGCCGGAGCTCGATCAGGTAGCGATCCACGGCCGCGTTCACGCAGTCGTTGCGGCCGTACACGACGTGGCCCCAGCCCTCGTAGGTCAGCAGCGACGCCCGTGGGCCGAGCTGGGCGGCGACGTTGCGGGCCCAGGCGTACGGGGTGGCCGGGTCGTGCCGGGCGTTGACCACCAGCACCGGGCCGGTGCGGGCGGCGGCCAGCGGGGCCTGCGGGTTGTCGGTGCCCCGGGTCCAGCCCAGGCAGGTGTTGACCGAGGAGAGCGTCTGCGGGGAGAACTGCATCTGCGGCGCCCTGGCGGCAGCCCGGTCCAGGTTGGCCCGCAGGTCCGCGTACCCGGTGACGGGCACGACCCAGTCGTTGCAGAACGCGGCCGGGTAGCTGTGCTCGCTGACGTCGACGTCCGGAGCCAGCCGGCCGACCATGCCCGGGCCCAGATCCAGGTCGAGGTCCATGCCCAGGTCGAGGTCCATGCCCAGGTCCAGGCCCAATGCCAGGCCGAGGTCCAGGCCCATGGCCAGGTCAAGGCCCGCGGCCGCGTCCCTCAGATAATTGCCGAGGGAGTGCCACTGCGGCTCGTACAGGGACTCGACGGCGACCTTGACCAGCTCGTAGACGGTCAGCCGGTCCGTGCGCACGTACGGATCCCGTAGCCTGCCGCCGCGGGCGGCGGCGAGCAGCCCGTTCCAGAGCCCGCGCACGTCACGCCCGTGCACCGCGCACTCGAGGCTGCGACCGCACCACCTGACGAACTGTTCGAACGCGTCCTGCGCGGCGGCGGCACCGTCGCCGAGGAAGTCGCCCACGTCGATGCTGTGGTCCACGACGCTGTCCAGGACCAGGGCGCGGATCCGGTGCGGATAGCGGGCGGCGTACTGCTCGCCCAGCAGGGTGCCGTACGACGCGCCGTAGAAGCTGATCTTCTCCTCGTCGAGCGCGGCCCGCAGCGCCTCCAGGTCCCGCGCGACGCTGAGCGTGTCGACGTGGCCGTACAGCGGGCCGGTGCGCTCGGCGCAGTCGTCGGCGAGCCGGCGGTTGTAGGCGACGGCCGCCTCGTACTCCCGCGCGCCGTCGACGGTGATCGGCGGCGCCGCGGCCAGCAGGGCGGTGGAGCAGACGATCGGGTTGCTGCGGGAGACGCCGCGCGGGTCGAAGCCCACGATGTCGAACCGGCGGAGCAGCTCCGGGCTGAGGAAGGAGGTGCTGCCGAGTGCAAAGTCGACGCCCGAGCCGCCGGGACCGCCCGGGTTGATCACCAGCATGCCGATCCGGCTCCCCGGGTCGGTGGCCGGCCGGCGGGCGATCGCGATCTTGATGGCCGGCCCGTATGGCTTCCGCCAGTCGACCGGAACCCCGAGCGAGGCGCATTGGGCGGTCTCGTCGTCGGCGCATGCCGTCCATTTCGGCGCCGCGTCCCGCTCCGCGCGGGCCGGGGTCGCGATCAAGGTCGACGCCGCCAGGACAGTCAGGAACGAGGCCAGAATCGGCCGTGTGGTCGCTCGCACCGGTGTCTCCGCCCTGCACGGCAGGCGCGCCGCGCGCCTCCTGTTTAGAGGAAAGCGCGCGGCGCGGTCTGCACATATGGGCGTTTTACGTCCGAAAGTGATTACACCTTCAGGTGTCGCAGCACCCTGCGGACCAGGTCGGCCCGGTCCGCCTCGGGCAGCCCCTCCAGGCCGAAGCCCAGGTAGACGCTGTCCCGGGTGGCCGTGGCCGCGCCCGAGTCGAAGGCGAGCTGGCTGCGCGCCCAGTCGGTGCTGTTGACGCCGGAGCCCGCCGGCGGCCCGGCGACGGTCCAGCCGCCGAGGTCGGCCTCGAACGAGGTCTGCTGCGCCACGACGCCGTCGGTCTCGATCTGGACCGCGTCCAGGAAGACGCCCAGACCCTGGGTGCCCCAGTCGGACATGTAGGAGATCGAGAGCTCCACCTGCTTGCCCGCGTACGCGGACAGGTCGGCGTCGAACTGCTTCCAACCTGCGCTGGAGCCGGTCGCCGCGTTCCAGGTGCCGGTGGTGCCGGTCGCGCTGCAGTCGGCGCCCTGGTAGTGGGCCAGGAACGGGTGGATGGTGGCGATGCCGGACTGGCAGCTGTCGCCGGTCTCGGTCGAGGTCAGCCCGCCCGCGTCCGGCAGCGTCGTCCAGTCGTCCGTGCCAACGACGTGCGCCTCGACGAAGAGGAAGTCCCAGTTCGCCTCGGTGTCGAAGGACGTCTGGAACTTCAGGTGCGCGGCGCTCGCCGACGTGAGGTCGACGGTCTTCGTGAGCCGCTTGTAGGAGACGTCCGCCTGACCGCTCCACAGGTACCAGTCACCGTCGTACGGGTCGTACGGCGCGGCGCCGGGCAGCTGCCAGTCGAGCGGGGCCGAGCTGGTGAACTGCGGGAACTCGGAGCGAGGCAGGAAGCTCGAGGTGGACAGGAAGGCGGCGGTGTGGTCGCCGGCCGGCGTGGCCGAGAAGCCGGTGAAGGCCCCCGAGGTGCCGGTCAGCGGGTTCGGCGTGCCGTCCGGGCTGGTGCCGCCGTCGTCGACGTACGAGTACGCGCCGAGCCAGTACTGCTCGAAGTCGTTCGCGATCGGCAGACACGTCGGGTCGGTCGCGTTGGTGCACTCCCCCGGGCCGTTCGGCTGGTACACGTACGCGCCGTTGGCGCCCTGCGCGAAGCCCGCGTACTTGCCGGCGAGCAGCAGCTTGCCGCCCTCGTTCAGGTAGTCGCGGACGGCGAGCTCGGTCTCCAGGGCGGAGCGGGCGATCGTGCCGCCCGGCTGGCCGGGCGCGCGCGGGATGATGTCGTCGCCGGTCTCCCAGACCACGGCGTCGTAGTGCGACAGCACGCCCAGCGGGTGCGGCGCCTTGCGGCCGTTGGTGTCCATGTCGTAGACGTCGGCCTTGCGGCCGGCGCTCCTGATGGCCGCGACGTGCTCGTCGGCGTACCGGGCGCTGGTCGCGCCGTCGGTGTTCGGCGGCGAAACACCGGTGACGTCCTCGGCGGCGAGCACCAGCACGTCGCCGCCGATCTGGTCGGCGACGGTGTAGGTGAAGGCGGCCGACTTCACGGTCTCCCGGCCCTTGCGGGCGGTGAACCAGACCTGCACCTTGTCCTTCGCCCGGGCCTTGGGCACCGTGCCGCGCCGCTCGGCGAACCACTTGTCGAGGTCGTCGCCGTACCGCTCGCCGTCGTTCCACTCCCGGGTGCCGGCGGTGCGTTCGCGGCCGCCGTTGACCTGGTAGTGCAGGGTGACGTCGCGCAGGCTGCGCCGGGCGGTCACGGCCACCTGCTGGCGCGAGCCGTACGAGGTGTCGAACGCGTCGACGGTCAGGTCGGCGGTGCTGCGGCCGACGACCGACACCGGGTTGTCCGGGCTCTGCGCCGACTTGCCGACCGAGAGGGCGAACGGCAGGTTCTTGAGGAACTCCTCCTGGACCAGCTTCTCGTCGTCCGGGAAGTTGAAGCCGCTCTCGCAGTCCGCCGCGTTCCACTGGTCGTCCGGGTACAGGTTCGAGATGGTCTGGCAGGTGCTCATCTCGGGCGTGAAACCGATCGATCCGGTACGCACCTGTGCGTGGAAGTCCGTGTCGCCGTTGGTGGTGTACAGCTCCGCCGAGATGTCCGGGTCGTAGCCGGCGACCGCCGGGTGCGCGTCGTCGCCGGCCAGGGCGATCGCGATCTGGTCGTCCGGACTCGGCGTGCTGACCTGCCAGCCGATGCCGTAGAGCAGCAGCTCGGCGGCCGAGTGGTAGTTGATGAGGAACTCGAAGCCGACCCGCTTGAACAGGGCGTCGAGCGCCTTCGTCTCGGGTTCGGAGTTCGCCTTCGGGCCGCGGTAGGTCTCGCTCGCCGGGTCGGGCGACGAACCCTCGTTGTCGTAACCCCACTTCTCCGCGAAGTTGCGGTTGAGGTCGACGCCGTCGCCAGCGGTGATCTCACCGTCGCCGTTGTTGTCGCGCAGGTTCTTGCGCCACAGCCGGTGGCCCTCGGTGAAGGTGAAGTCGTAGCCGTCCGGGTTGACCACCGGCAGGAACCACAGCTCGGTGCCGTTGAGCAGCCGGGTCAGCTCCGGGTCCGTGCCGTAGCTGTCGATGACGTGGTGCATCAGGCGCCGGTTCATCTCGGGAGTGATCCACTCCCGGGCGTGCTGGCCGCCGAGGTAGAGCACCGCGGGACGCCGGCCGTCGGGGACCACGCGGGCGTCGCGCGTCACCTTCACGGCCTGGATCGGTACGCCGCGCACCGTCCGGCCGATCGTGACCAGCTTGGCCAGGCGCGGGTTGCGGGCGGCCGTGGCGGCGAGTTCGTCGCGGATGCCGCCGGGGGCGTTGTACTGCCGGAAGACCGTCGGCGCGGCGGCGGCCTGCCGGCGCATCGCCGTCGTGGGCCGCTTCCGGGTCAGCGGCACGCCCGCGGAGACGAGCCGGTCGGCCTGGCGCGTGCCCAGGATGGTCTCGACGGCGACCTTGCCTTCGGCGGCGGCGGTCACCGCGCTTTCGGCGTGGTCGATGCCGACCGCGCGCAGGCGTTCGAGCTGTGCTGCGTCGAGGGTGCCGACGTAGACCGCGAGGGTGTCCTCCGGTGCCGCGGCGGCCGCCGGCGCGATTCCGGACAGGACCGTGGCGGCCGCTGTCGCTATCGATAATGCGCAGGCGGTAACCCAACGAGTTCGGGTCATGGTTTGGAGCCTCCATGGGTGGGAAGGTCGTCCGTGGACCCTCCCGGCCACCCCGAGACGCTGTCAAGGATGCAAATCAGTCAATCGGTGTAGAGTTGATAACAGTCCGCATCCGTTCAGGTTTCTTTCAGGACCGCGGTGCACGGTGAACCAATGTCAACCGCCGTTCGGACGAATGCACCCTGGGGAATTGGGTTGGCCGTGATGGGCGCCGCCCTGCTGACCGCCTGCTCGAGCGGCGATCCGGCCACATCCCGGCCCACGGCCGCAGCGCCGGCGGCCGCGCCGGTGGCGTCGGCTTCGGCACGCTCCGTGAGCGGCGGCGTGCCGGACCTGAGCGCCCCCGAGACCGTGGCGACCGGCCTGGACGTGCCGTGGGGGCTGGCGTTCCTGCCCGACGGCAGCGCGCTGGTCGCCGAGCGGGACCGGGGACGGGTGCTGCGGGTGGCGCCGGGCGGCGGTGCGCCGGAGCAGGTCTTCGAGGTGCCGGGCGTCGCCGCGGCCGGCGAGGGCGGCCTGCTCGGCCTCGCGGTGGCCGAGGACTACGCCGAGACCGGATGGGTGTACGCCTACCACACGGCCGCGGACGACAACCGCATCGTGCGTTTCAAGCTCGGCGGCGGGGACCCGGAAGTGATCTTCGACGGGATCGACAAGGCCGGTATCCACAATGGTGGCCGGATCGCCTTCGGCCCGGACGGGATGCTCTACGCGGGCACGGGCGACGCGGGCGACGGCACCGCCTCCCAGGACGCCGGCGACAGCAACGGCAAGATCCTGCGGATCACCCCGGAGGGCCGGCCCGCGCCGGGCAACCCGACGCCGGGCTCGCCGGTCTGGAGCCTCGGGCACCGCAACGTGCAGGGCCTCGCCTGGGCCGCGGACGGCACGATGTACGGCATCGAGTTCGGCCAGAACCGGTTCGACGAGGTCAACGTGATCAAGCCCGGCCGGAACTACGGCTGGCCCGAGGTGGAGGGGAAGGGCGGCGGAGCGAGGTACGCCGACCCGATCGTCACGTGGAGCACCGACGTGGCCTCCCCGTCCGGGGCGGCGATCGCCGGCGACACCCTGTACGCCGCCGCGCTGCGGGGACAGCGGCTCTGGACCGTGCCGCTCGACGGCGGCGAGCCGAGGGCCGAGTTCTCCGGACGGTACGGGCGGCTACGAACCGTAGCCGTCGCGCCGGACGGCGCACTCTGGCTCACCACGTCGAACACGGACCGCGGTAGGGACGTACAGGATGGCGACGACAGAATTCTCCGGTTCCCCGCCCGGTGACCTTCCGGGCCGGGAACCACCGGCTCGGCCCCGCCCGCGAGGTGTCACGGGCGGGGCCGGCTCGGGGGGATCAAGCCTGGTCGTTGGGGGGCAGCAGCGGCAATTGGCTGATTACCGCGGCGTACTGGGCGATCTGCCTCCAGTTCGGCACGACGCCGACGCTGCGAAGCTGTTCTTGGATGGCCTGGGCAACCGCATCCTCGGACTGACCGCGATGCGTCTGCATGACCCTGTTGACCGCAAAGTCAACACGAAGCTGCATCTGCCAGCCAGCGGGCCGCTGACCGGCGCTGGCGAGGCTTACAGAGGCGACGGGTTCCATGCATTGAGTATCGGAAGCAGATGATCAGAATCGGAAGGTTCCGGCATCCGGTGCAACCAGCTTGCACCCGGGCCGAACCTCACTCTCCATCGAACGGACGACCGGCGCGGCCGCTTTCAGTCCTCGGCGGACGCCTCCCGGCCGACATCTTCCGCCGATCTCACTTTCCGTCCTGGTGACCCTACCGGGCGTAACAATAGCCAGATCGGGAAGAAAACACCAAGGGCCAGCATCGCAAGCCCCATCCAGAGGTTGATCCGGACCCCCTGCGCCTTGTCGATCTCAGCGCTGCCGTCGAAGACCCCCACCAGTCGGCGGCGAGCGGCACCTCGCCCGAGAAGAGGGCCTCGATGCAGTTCATGATGTTGCTGTAGCCGGCCGCACCCGCCGGGGCCCGGATCGGCGCTCAGCGCAGCCTCTCGACCGCTTCGACCGTCAGCTCGTCCAGGCCGTCGATGACCAGGCTCGCCAGCGCCAGCGCGTCCTCGGCGGGCGGGTAGACCGCGTGCGGCACGGCGATGACCGCGAGCCCCGCCGCACCGGCCGCACGCAGGCCGTTGCTGGAGTCCTCGACGGCCGCGCAGACGTCCGGGCTCAGCCCGAGGCGTTCGACCGCGGCCAGGTACACATCCGGCGCGGGCTTGCCGCGCGGAACCTCCTCGGTGGACAGCGTCACCTGGAACGTGTCGGTGAGCCCGGCCGTCTCGAGGACCTGGTCGATGAGGAGCCGCGCGGACGAACTGGCCAGGGCCACCGGGAAGTGCCCGGCGATGCGCCGCACCGCCTCGACCGAGCCCGGGATCAGCGGCAGGGCCTCGCGGTAGCGTCCGGCCATCCGGTCGAGCACGTCCGCGGCGACCTCCCGCGGGCTCCGGGGAACGCCCACGTCCACGCTGAGGTGGGCGGACCACTCGGGCGTGCTCATGCCCATCATCCGGCTCTGGCTGTCGGGCAGGAACCGCCGGCCGTGCTCGGCGACGTAGCCGCGGCGCACCTCCTCCCAGACCTCCTCGGTGTCGATGATGACGCCGTCCAGGTCGAAGACCACCGCGCGCACCGTCACGGCGCCTCGATCGCGGGCGGGGCGAGATCGGTCGTGTGCAGGCCCGGTTCCACTCAGCGGTCTCCTCTCGATCGGCGGGCGCCCGGCAAGGCGGCCCGCAAGAACCCTAGTGCCGCACAGGGCGGCGAATTCATTACGTTACGGATCTTCAGCGACCGGAAATGCCCCGGTATCCCCGCGCAGAAATTACTCTCGGTAACTTCGGCACCGTCCACATTGTGGACCACTAAACCGGTTAAGACGCACAGGACCTGCAAATACCTTCCTGACCGGTCGGTCCATCCCGGTCACCGTTCCGCCTAGTTGACTCACCGTAGTCGATTGGTAAGTTGATGACCGGTCCCCCGATTCCCCGCAGACCCCGCACCCGCCGAGGAGCCACCGCCATGCCTCCCGCGCCGCGCCATCCGGCGACAGACCACGACCGGTGGTCCTCCCCCTCCGTGACCGTGGTGATCCCCGCCCTCAACGAGGAGCACAACCTGCCCCTCATCCTGGAGAACCTGCCCCCGGTCGACGAGGTCGTCGTGGTCGACGGCCGCTCGCACGACGACACCGTCGCGGTCGCCCGGGAGGTGCGTCCCGACGTGGTCGTGATCCGGCAGACCCGCTCCGGCAAGGGCAACGCGCTCGTCTGCGGCTTCGCCGCGAGCACCGGCGACATCGTCGTCACCCTCAACGCCGACGGCTCCGCCGACCCCGGCGAGATCCCCCGCTTCGTCGACGCCCTGCTCTCCGGTGCCGAGGCGGCACACGGCTCCCGCTTCCGCCCCGGCGGCGACCACCGCGACGGCGGCGCGCTCCAGCGCCTCGGTCACTTCGCGCTGAGTCGCGCGGTGAACCTCTTCTTCGGCACCCGCTTCACGGACCTCACCTGCGGCTACGACGCCTACTGGCGCGAGCTGATACCGGCGCTCGAACTGCCGGCTCCCGACGTGCGCGGCCCCCGCCGCGGCCTCGCCTGGGGCGAGGGACCGGAGATCGACACCCTGACCACGATCCGGATGGCGGCGCAGGGGCTACGGGTGGTGGAGGTGGCCACCGTCGGCTACCCGCGGATACACGGCGACCGGCCGCGCCGGCTGCTCCCGGCCGCGCTGCGCGCGCTGCGCACCGCCGCCTCGGAGTACGTGCGCCGGTGGCGGATCGGCCACCGGTCGGCACCGCGCCACCACGAGACGCACCGCTACGAGGACGCGCCGCGACGCGAGCGTACGGCGCCGCGCTACGAGGCGCCGGAACCCCGCCCGGCCGCCCGCGACGACGAGCACACCGGGCGCCACGCCGCCCGCCACTCCGTGCCGCCGCCCGCCCGGGACCGCGGCGGCCGGCGCGGCGCCGGCCGGCCCGATCTCACCGTCATCCGGGGCGAGGGCCGCGACGAGCGCTGGGACGGCCCGCCACACCTGCGCGCCGTGCCCGGCGAGAACTACGGCGACCGCTAGGGGTGTCTCGCGGATCACGGCGGCCTGCGCCGGGCCCAGCTTCCGCCTCGCGGCGCGGGCTGGAAGGCCGAATACAACACCGGTATTCGACCTTCCACCCCGCTTGCGACGCGAAACCTGGACCTCGGCTCGGCGACGCCGTGATCCGCGAGACACCCCCTAGGCGGCCCGCATGTCGAGGTGCGGCGGGGCGTAGGCGGTGTAGATGAGGCCCAGCGGGTTTCCCCGGGACAGCAGCGCCAGGCGGGCCGTGCGCATCGCCTCCCCGAGCGGGCGCCGGTGCAGGACGAACTCGGTGAGCACCTGCTCCGCGAAGGCCGCCGCCAGCCGCTCGTAGGTGATGATCTCGGTGCCCACGATCCCGGAGGCGCCGGCCCACCGGACCAGCGCGTCGATGAAGTTGGACGCGTGCTCCGGCTGGGTGGCGATCGACCGGCAGGCGTTGAGGAACACCAGCGGCCGGCTGTTGGGCCAGCTGACCCGCGAGGCCAGGTCGGTGGCCGCGATCAGGTCCCGGCCGGCCGCGTCGAAGTGCAGCATCGGCATGCCGTAGGAGAAGTCGCCGTGGCAGTAGAAGTACACCAGGTGCGGCTCCGGGTCGCGCCGGCGCAGGTCGCCGAGGAGGTTGACCGCGTCGGTGCGGACCTTGAGCGCGCCGTCGCCCAGCCGGCTCACCCATTCGGGGTGGTCGCGGCCGAAGTCGCCGGCCCGGCCGACGGCGCAGCGCGGCCGGCCCGAGTAGGTGATGGTCAGCTCGCGGAGCGGCACGTCGCGGCTGGCGTCGGCGCCGCCGGTCTGGCCGATCGACTGCGGCGAGCCGAGCTCGTGGCGGAAGCCCCAGAACCCGCTGGGGCAGATCACCTCCTCGACGCCGTCGTTGGGGCAGTCACCGCGGAAACACTCCACGGTGGTCAGGCCGGTGTGCGCGGCCAGTGCCGCCTGGAAGGCGTCGCAGATCCGCAGGGGTCCCCGCAATGCCAGCGGGCGGTCGTAGATCATCGTGGCGGGGACGAGGACCTGGAGGTCCGCGGTGTTGGCCAGCTCGATGACCCGGGGCCGCCGCAGCCAGGTCGACAGCCGCCAGAGCGGGATGTGCTCGTAGCCCGGCGGGCCGGCCTCGGACAGCAGGTGGGACCGGCCGGTGCGCCGGAACGTCTCGGCGATGCGGCTGCCGAGCTCCACCCAGGCGTCGCTGCCGCGCCGGGCGATGAGCTCCAGGTCGCGGCGGAACTTCTCCGGCGGTACGGGGGGAGCGCCCGGGTAGTCGTCGTAGTGGAACTCGCCCGGCTCCGGCAGCCTGCTGTTCGAGTACGACGCCGTCCGCAGCGCGGCCCGGCAGCGTTCGACCTGCTGCGCCAGGGCCTGTGAGGACATCCCGATGGAGGCCACCTCAGCGCCCTGTGCGATCACCAGCCCGGTCTGGCCGCCGGTCGGCTCCCGGTCGTCGACCATGATGGAGAGGTCGATCGGCTTCATCGCGCCAAGGGCGCCCGGGTCGAGCGCCTGGCCGGAGAGGTAGTCCACGGTGGTCTCGACGGCCCAGGCCTGTTCCCGCTCGGCGGGGCCGACCATCGCCGACAGCGTCCGGGACTGCAGGAGCCGGCCCTTGTGGTGCAGGCTGCAGCGCAGGCGGTGCCGACCGGGCGCGGCCGGGGTACGGATCGGGAAGAACAGGCGCCGGCCGGACGGCGCCGAGCCGTCCGGCTGGCGGGCCACCAGCACTTCGCCGCCGGCGCCGACCACCAGCTCGCCGGTCTCCTGGCCGGGCCGGACGGCGAGTTCGTCCGGCAGGGTGGAGAGGGTGACCTGCAGCCGGGCACCGGCGGTGGCCTCGTCCGGCAGCCGGAACTCGGCGGGGTCGCGCTCGGCCGAGTCGGGGTCCGGCGTGTCGCTGATCTCGAACCAGAACAGGTAGTCCGCGCCGGTGCGCAGGCCGCGGCCGACCGGACGGGCGCGGCGCTCGACCGGGTCGGCGAGCCCGTTGTTCACCCAGAGCGCGGGCCGCCGCGCGGGCTCCTCGCCGAGCGGCTCGGTCAGGCTGCCCGGCCGCAGGTCCGGTCCGGCGCTCTCGTTCGAACCGCGATCCGTGCGGTAGAGCAGGGCGGACAGCATCCGCCGGCACAGGGCGCGCAGGTCGGCGTCCGGCACGTTCCGCGCGGCGCGGTCGAGGCCGGCGACGGCGGGGTGGGACAGGTCCAGTTCCGCGGCGGCCGAACCGGCGGGGGCGTCGCGGCCCAGCAGCGCCGTCAGGTGGGACCGCCAGAAGTCGCCCGCGTGCCGGGCGACGAGGCGCCCGGCCCGGCCGCGCTGGCTGCCGAGGTAAGGCGCCAGGTGGGCGACCAGCAGGGCGGCGTACCAGTCCTGTCCGGCCAGGAGCGTCCGTTCGAGTCCGGACAGGGCGGAGCGGCGGAGGTCGGCGTGCCACTGCTCCGCCGCCTCCGGCAGGAGCCAGGCGGCCTCCTCCTCGGTGAGTTCGCCGGGGTCGCGGTCGCCGAGCCGGGGCGGGGGCGGCGCGACCGGACGGTCCAGCCCCCGGGTCCGCGCGATCTCGTCCACCGCGGCCCGGACGACCGGCCAGCCCTCGGGCGGTTCGAGCCGCCCGTACCGCGCCACCGCCCGCAGCACCAGGTCCCAGTCGGCCGGGGCGGCGTGGCGGGCCAGCCAGCCGACCAGGGACGGCTCGGGCGCACCGGGACGGCCGGTGAGCAGCCTGGACAGCTCGGCGACGGTCATCGTGACTCCTTCGGACGCTGCTGCGGGCGGTCTCAGCGCGCGGGCCGGGCGAGATCCCGCAGGAAGTCCTTCGCCAGGTGCTCGCCCGAGGAGATCGACCGGTCCAGCTCGTCCGGACCGAGCGGCCCGAGCCGCTGGTTCTGCACGTACCCGCCGGCGTCGTCGGTGGCCAGGCGCAGCTCGATGTCGTCGGCGTCGACGATGTCGGGCAGCATGTCGGTCAGCAGCCGCAGGTGCGCGGCCCAGGCCGTCCGCAGGCGGCTGTCGCTGCGGGCCGGCGCCCCGAGGATCTGGTGCAGCTGCCGGGTGGACGCCCGCCACACCGGGAGCCGGTCCTCGTCCGCCTGCAGCTCCCAGTACGCCCGGAACACCGTGGCGAGCGAGTTCCGCGGGACATGCGGCAGCACGGACGCGGCGGACAGCAGGCCGCCCATCCGGTCGGCCACCCGTTCCGCGTCCTCGGCGGCGTCGCCGTCGCGGCGGAGCCGGTCCCGGACGATGCCGAGGGCGAGTGCGTTGACGTGCTTCAGCTCGTCGCGCCCGTCGGTGCGCGGCGTCGACGACATGTAGTCGAACTGCGCGTACGCCGAGTCGGCCATCACGGCGTTGTAGAGCGTGTCCTGGAACTCCTGCAGCTGCTGGCGCGCGAACAGCGCGGGGTCGTCCGGGTCGGTGGCGGCGACGAAGTCGTGCACCCAGGCCCGGCGGACCCCCTCGACCCCGGCCTCGGCCACCCGCTCCCGCACGCCGCTCAGGACCGCGTCGGCGAGCTCCGCCGGGCAGCCGTGCGACGCCGCGATGGCGCGGTACCGGGCGCCGTCGCCGTCCGCCACCGCGAGCACGTGCTCGACGTAGCCCTGCTCCGGGATCTGCGGAATCCGGGCCTCCCGGTCGGCGCCCGGCAGGTCGAAGAACGAGTCCAGCCGCATCACGGTCTCGAAGCGCCGGCCCAGTGCGGGGTCGATCTCCACCAGCCAACCGGGGACGTCGCGGGCGGCGGCGCCGTTCTCGATGCGTTCCAGCAGGCCGGCGAGCTCGTCGCGTGCCGTCGTGTCCTCGTTGATCCGGCTCCAGGCGGAGAGCCGGAACAGGCCCGTGCCGTACCGGTCCCGGGTGCGCCTGAACTGATCGATGCAGGCACTCAGGAAGGTGGGCTGCCGGAACCGGTGCAGCACGAACGGCCGGGCGGCGGACAGCTCCTCGCGGGCGCCCGGATCCTCGGTCGCGGCGAGCACCTCGGCGCGGGTGCCGAGCACCACGTCGGCCAGCTCCAGGAAGGTGCGGGAGTCCAGGCCGTACGTGTTGTTTACCGACAGCGACCGCCCGAGCAGCAGGCTGACCACCGCCTCGATCTGGCCCTGGGTGAGGTTGGGGTGCTGCGCGGAGTCGTCGGCGGTGCACCGGGTCGAGTCGAACGACTCGTGGAAGGTGAGGTGTTCGGTCACTTTTCCCCTTCTCCTCGGAAGATCACGCCGGACGAGCCGGCACGCAGGTAGAGCACCGGGACGGCCGCGGCGCCCGGCTGTCCGGTGAGGACGTACTGGCGCAGGGCGGCGGCGAACGCCCGGTCCACCGGCTCGCCCCGCAGCACGGCCGTGGTCAGACCCTCCACGAGGGGTACGACAGTTCGGTTGTATACCTTCGTGCGCATCCCGACCACCGCGTCGACTCCCCGGGTGACCAGCAGCCGGGCGAGCGTCGCGGAGGAGCACCCGACGAGCACCACGAACCGGGCGCCCTTGGCGGCCAGGGTGTCCGCGACCTCGTCGTTGGCGTGCAGTACGCCGTCGAGCCGCACGCCGTCGGGCCGGGCGTGCGCCCACAGGTGCACCACGTCGGCGCCGGCGTCGTCGGGGTAGCGGACCGGTGCGCCGCGGACGAGCCGGATCGTGGTGGAGCGGGTGCGCCGCCGGATCTCCTCGTATGCCGCGTCGACCGGATCGAGGGCCCGGTCGCCGTCGCGCATCACCAGCAGGCTCGGCGCCGCCGGGGCCGGCCGGGGCGGCGCCTCGTGCGGCACCACGCGTACCACGGTGGTCGGTGGCTCGGCGAACCACGGCAGCGGCGCCCACCGGCGGTGCAGCAGCTCCCACGGCAGGTCCGCGATGTCCGCGCCGGCGAGCCAGGCCGGTGTCGCCGCGGTGAGCTCAAGGTCGAGCCGGACCGGACGCTCGGGGTCGTCGCCGCGGGCCCGGTCCACCTCGGGGCCGAGGCCTCCGGACCACAGGGCGTCGCCCAGGATCCCGGCGAGGTCGGCCGCCTCGGACTGGGCGCGCAGCGTCTCGTCGCCGGACCGCTCGTACAGCTCGCGCAGCACCGCCGGGTCGAGCCGGACCGGGTCGCCGTCGCCCACCCGGACCACGCACCCGCGGTCGTCCGCGCCGACCGTCAGCCGCACCCGGCCGTCGCCCGTGCCGGGGCCGGGCCGGCGCAGGTCGTAGCCGGTGCGCCGGACCCCGTCTGCGGCCACGAGGTGGTCGCCGTGCGCCGCCACCCATTGCGACGCGGCCAGCGTGGCGGCGACGACGACGGAGCCGTCCGGGCCGGGTCCGATCACCGCGGTGCCCCGCTCGTAGGCGCCGGCGAACTCGCCGGAGCTCAGCGGCACCAGCTGGCGGGGAAGGGCGGCCAGGCGCAGCCGCCGGCGCGGCCCGGGCCATTCGCGGATCTCCGGCTCGCCCGGGTCCCGCCGCAGGGTCAGCGCGCCGCCGGGAACGGCGGCGATCAGGTCGTCGGCACCCGCACTGACGTCCGTGACCCGGTCGCCGGCGAGGATCCGCAGGTTGCCCGCCACGTCCTGTACCACAAGCGTGCCGTCCGGTGCGGCGCGGACATCCGCGACGATCGCGTTCATCCGCGTCACCCGGCCCCGCCTGGCGAAGTAGACGTCGCTCTCGCCGGCGTACACCACGCTTCCGCGCCAGGCGGCGACGGCGTTGCACAGGCCGGGCGCCAGCCGCCGCGGCTCCGCGCCCGGCACCCATTCGTACGCGCCGCTGTTGCTGGCGACCAGCCAGCCCCGGCCGTGCGCGACGATCCGGTTGACGCCCATGGGCGCGGTCGCCTCGTCCCTCGCCGGCGTGGTGCCGTCCCCGCGGTGGACGATCAACCGGCCGTCCGCGGTGCCGACCGCCGCACCGCCGGGATCGTCGTCGTGTACGCCGACCGCGGTGACCGGGTCGTCCACCAGCGCCGGGTCGTCGCTGCCGGAGAGCGCGAGATCCCACTGCACCAGATGATCGCGATGCGCCGTGACCAGCGACGACCGTCCGGTGAAGACCATGACGTCGGTGCGCTCCTCGGCGCCGAGCAGGTCGGGAACGGTACCGGGCCGGGGCGGGCCGATCGCGATCCGGTGGCCTCGCCCGCCGGAGGCCAGCCGCCCGTCCATGGACCAGGCGAGCAGGCGTACGCCGTCGTGTGCCCAGACCCGCTCGTCGTCGACCCGGATCGTCCGCTGACCCGCCAGCACGTGTGCGAGCCGCTCGCCGCGGTCGTCCCAGGCGGCGACCGAGACGGGCCCGTCCAGCGGGGCCTGCGGAATCCACCGCATCCGGTCGTCGAGCGCCGCGACCGAGCCGTCCTCCCACACCACCGCCGCGACGCCGGCCCGCAGGGTCACGGCGACCACCCGGCCGGTGCCGTGGCCCTCCATCGGGGCCGCCCAGCCGGCGCCGGGCCGCCACCGGTAGACCCGCCCGTCCTCGGCGCCGCAGCACACCGACCCGCCGGCGACGGCGACGGCGACCAGGTGTGCGCGCCGCTCCGGTGAGGACGGTCCGCCGGGCCAGTCCGCCGTGGTCAGGGCGCCGTGCTCGCCGACGGCCACCACCCGGGTGCCGTCCGAGGCCAGGGCGAGCACCTGGACGTCGCCGGGCATGGTGGCCAGCTTCCGGATCTCACCGTCGACCGTCCAGGAGGCGACCGCTCCCCGCGCGGTGCCGAAGACCGCGTTCTCCCCGTGCCGGGCGACGGCGGTGACGTCGCCCGCCGGTGAGCGCCGGTCCCGGCGCTCGCGCCCGTCGCGCGACCGGGAGGACCAGCGGGTCCGCAGGTAGGGCCGGCCGGTCGCCTCCAGCCAGGCCACGGCCCACCGTTCGACGGCCGGCATCCGCCACTCGATGGCGATGTCCAGCACGAGCTGGGCGCGCAGCAGATGCTCGGGGAGCCGTTCGAAGAGGATCTTCGAGTCGGCGTCGGCGAGCCGGCCGCCGGCGTACCGCAGCACGGTGGCGAGGTCCCGCCGGTCGGGGAGGTCCTGTTCGGCCTCGAGCTGCCGGAGCAGGGCCTCGACGTCGATGTCCGGCGTCCGACCGAGCCAGGGTGCCGGCAACGCACGCGGTGTGTCCATCGTCCTCCTGAGACCGGGGCGCGTGGCGGCTGCGCTACTCGTGCAGGTGCTCAGTGTGTTGAGTGTGGACGACGATCGCCACCGGGTATTCCGGCGTCGCCGCCCGGCCGGACGGAGGACCGCCGGGGAAGGACGGATCCCGCCGGACGGTCGGCGGAAAATCTATGTTGATCAATGTTTGGCCGGTACGCTCTCGGCAGCGTCGTGCTCTTGAGCGGGCGGAGGCTGGTCCTGATGAGAGTCGTGGTCCTGGTCAAACATGTGCCCTGCGCGCTGCGGGGCATGGGCTTCGGTGCTGACCACACCCTGGACCGCGCCGCTCGGCGCGGTCAGCTCAACGAGCCCGACGAATACGCGGTCGACCAGGCGCTGCAGATCGCGCTACGGCGGCGCGACGTGCAGATCACCGCGGTGACGATGGGTCCGGCCGAGGCCGTCGGGGCGCTGCGCAAGGCGCTGATCCTCGGCGCCGACGAGGCGGTGCACGTCCTCGACGACCGGTTGCACGGCAGCGACGCGCTCGGCACCGCGCGGGTGCTCGCCGCCGCCGTGGGCCGGCTCGGGTTCGACCTCGTGCTGTCCGGGTCCGCGTCGTCGGACTCCGGCATGTCGGCGGTGCCGGCCATGGTCGCGGAGCTGCTCGGGGTGCCGGTGCTCTGCTTCGCCGACCTCCTGCGGGTCCGGGAGCACAAGGTCGAGATCGGGCGCGACGACGGCGCGGGCCTGCAGGCGTTCGCCGTCGCGCTGCCGGCCGTGGTCTCGGTCACCGAGCGTTGCGGCGAGCCCCGGCGGCCCACGTTGGCGGCGACTCTCGACGCACACCACAAGCTGCTCCGGACCTGGTCGCTGGCCGACCTCGGCCTCGCCGACGGCGACGCCGGTGTCGCCACCACCGTCGTGCGCACCGTCACCGCACGGCCGGGCGGCGCGGAACACGTGGTGCTGGCCGACGCACCCGAGGTCGCGGCCATCCGGGTGGCGGACTTCCTGGCGGCCCACCAGTTCCTGTAGGCGTTTCACAACCCGTGAGGAGGGCCATGAGACCGGTGCTGGTGCTCGCGGACCACACCGCGACCGACCGGAGCGTGTGCCGCTCCACCTGCGCGCTGCTGACCCTGGCCCGCCGGCTCGGCCCGCCGATGGCGGTCCTGTGCACGCCGGCGGACGCGGCCGGTGTCGCGCGGCTGGGCCGGTTCGGCGCCACCACGGTCGCGACCAGCTCCCGCACCGAGCTCGACGAGCATCCCGCCGCGGCCCGCGTCGAGCTGCTGGCTCACCTCGCGCGCCGGACGGCACCCGTGGCCGTCCTCGTCGCCTCACACCGGCTCGGCCAGGAGGTCGCCGCCCGGCTGGCCGCCCGCCTGGGCTCCGGCCTCGTCAGCGACGCCGTCGACGTCCGACTGGACGCCGGCGGGCCGGTCGCCGTCCAGTCGGCGCTGCTCGGCGCATACCGCGTGGAGTCCAGCGTGACCCGCGGCACGCCGGTGTTCACCGTGCGCACCGATGCCGTCGCGCCGGTGGCCGCGCCGGTGGAGCCGGTCGTCGAGCGGGTCGACATCGGTTTCCCGCCCGGCGTTCGCGCCGTGCGCCGGATCGCGCGCCGGCCGGCCGGCGCCGGGCTCCACCCGGACCTGGCCACGGCGGCCATCGTCGTCGCCGGTGGCCGCGGCCTGGGCTCGCAGCGGTCGTTCGGACTGGTCGGCGCGCTCGCCGAGGCGCTGCGCGGCACCGTCGGCGGGTCGCACACCGCGACCGAGCTCGGCTGGTGCGACCGGCGCGACCAGATCGACCAGCTGGGCACGATCATCCATCCCCGCCTGTACCTGGCGCTCGGCATCTCCGGTTCGGTACGCCACCGGGCCGCCATGCAGCACGCGGAGACGATCGTGGCGATCGACCGGAACCCGACCGCACCCATCTTCGACCTCGCCGACCTCGGCGTGGTCGGCGACGTGCACCGGGTGGTGCCCGAGTTGCTCGCCGAGATCAGAAGACGCAGGGCCACCCGATGATCAGCCACGGCGAGGAGACGATGTGACGCTACGACTGGTGCTCGGGCTCATGCTGACCGCGGTCGCGTTCGGGCTGGCCGGGCGGCGGATCCTCGCCCTGGCCCGGCTTGCCCGCAGCGGGCAGCCGGCGGAGCCAGAGCGCACCGGGGACCTGGGCACCCGCCTGGTGGCGATCGTGACCGAGGTGCTCGGCCAGCGGAAGCTGCTGAAGTGGAGCGGGCCCGGCCTCGCGCACTTCGCGGTGTTCTGGGGTTTCCTCATCCTCGGCGCGACGATCGTGGAGGGCTACGGCGCGCTGTTCGACCCGGACTTCCACATCCCGATCATCGGCACGCAGGCCTGGTTGGGCTTCCTCGAGGACCTCAGCATCGTGGCGGTGCTCGTCGCACTCGTCGCCTTCGCGGCGATCCGCCTGCTCCACAGCCCGCGGCGCGATGGCCGCCGGTCCCGGTTCTTCGGCTCACACCTCGGCGCGGCCTGGCTCGTGCTTTTCATGATCTTCAACGTGATGTGGACGCTGCTGCTCTGCCGCGGCGCGCAGATCAACACCGGCAACTTCCCCTTCGAGTACGGCGCGTTCGCCTCGGAGGCGGTCGCGCGGCTGCTGGAGCCGGCCGGGGAGGCCGCCAACGAGGTACTGGAGACGGTCGGCCTGCTCGCCTCGCTCGGCGTCGTGCTCGCCTTCCTCGTCCTCGTCGTGTACTCCAAGCACCTGCACATCGGGCTCGCGCCGCTCAACGTGCTGTTCTCCCGTCGTCCCCGGGGGCTGGGCGCGCTGCTGCCGGTGCACTCGGGCGGCGCGCCGGTGGACTTCGAGGACCCGGACGAGGACGACAAGATCGGCCGGGGCGCGATCGAGGACTTCACCTGGAAGGGCATGCTGGACTTCGGGTCCTGTACCGAGTGCGGCCGGTGCCAGTCGCAGTGCCCGGCCTGGCACACCGACAAGCCGCTCAACCCCAAGCTGGTCATCATGAGCCTGCGCGACCACGCCCTGGCGAAGGCACCGTACCTGCTCGCCTCGTCGGACGAGCAGCGCGACAAGCTGCCCCGGGACGTTCTCGCGGAGGCGGGCCGTCCCCTCGTCGGGACGGCGGAGGCCGGCGGCGTCATCGACCCCGACGTGCTGTGGTCCTGTGTGACCTGCGGCGCGTGCGTCGAGCAGTGCCCCGTCGACATCGAGCACGTCGACCACATCGTCGACATGCGGCGCTACCAGGTGCTCATCGAGTCGCAGTTCCCGAAGGAGGCCAACGTCCTGCTGCGCAACCTCGAGCGGGCCGGCGACCCGTGGGGCCGCGGCGCGAAGGCGCGGCTGGAGTGGACGGCCGGGCTGCCGTTCGAGGTACGCGTCTTCGGCGCCGCCGGCGAGGAGCGGTTGCCGGACGACGTGGAGTACCTCTTCTGGGTCGGCTGCGCGGGGGCGCTGGACGAGAACGCCAAGCGCACCACCCGCGCGGTCGCGCAGCTGTTGCACGAGGCCGAGGTCGAGTTCATGGTGCTCGGCAGCGGCGAGACGTGCACGGGCGACGCCGCCCGCCGCATGGGCCAGGAGATGCTGTTCCAGGAGCTGGCGCGGCAGAACGTCGAGACGTTCAATGCCGTCGGGGCGCGAAAGATCGTGGTGACCTGCGCGCACTGCTTCAACGCGATCGGCAACGAGTACCCACAGCTCGGCGGCGACTACGAGGTCGTGCACCACACCCAGCTGCTCTCCCGGCTGGTGGCCGACGGCCGGCTGCGCCCGGCGCACGACGTCGACACCGCGGTCACGTACCACGACCCCTGCTACCTCGGGCGGCACAACCGCGTCTTCGAGCCGCCGCGGGAACTGCTGGGCAGCGTGCCCGGCCTGCGGTTCACCGAGATGGAACGCAGCCGGGAGACGTCGTTCTGCTGCGGTGCGGGCGGCGCCCGGATGTGGATGGAGGAGCCGATCGGCACCCGCATCAACGAGACCCGCACCGACCAGGCACTGGAGACCGGGGCGAGCGTGGTGGCCGCGGCGTGCCCGTTCTGCATCAGCATGCTCACCGACGGCGTCGCCACCCGCAAGCAGCAGGGCAAGGCGGCGGAGGAGGTACGGGTCACCGACGTGTCCGAGCTGCTGCTGCGGTCGGTGCGTGGCGAGGCGCCGCCCGCAACGCCGGAGTGAGCCGGGAAGGGGAGCGCACCCCTTCCCGGCGTCGATGTCTACTTGGCGACGAGCAGGAGCAGGCCCCGTGCGCGCAGCCCGTACGTGGCGGAGGCGCCGCCGATGAGGGTTTCGCCGCCGGGGGTGGCCACCTGGCCGGGCCCCTCCGCCCACGTGGAGGTGTCGGTGACCCGGTACCACTGCCGGCCGGCGGGCGGTGCCGGCAGGGTGAAGGTGACATCCGAGGACCAGCCGTTGTAGGCGACGTAGATCCCCGGCGCGGGGTCGCCGAACTCGCTGCCGTCGATGCGCCAGGCCAGCGCGTGGTTGTTCGCGTCGGCCCAGTACGCGGCGTCCGGTGTCGTGCCCGCCGGGGTGAACCAGACGAGCTGGCCGAGCCCGTTTCCGTTGGTGTCGGCGGCGGTGTAGAAGTTCACCGGGCGCAGGGCGGGGTGCGCCTTGCGGAACGCGAGCAGCCGGCTGGTGAAGGTGGCGAAGTTCGCCTGGTCGGTGCCGGGCGCCCAGCCGAGCCAGTTGGCGCTCGAGTCGAGGTTGTACGGGTTGTTGTTGCACTTGACGCCGCGCAGGTGCTCGTCGCCGCCGGTCATCATCGGCGTGCCGGCCGACAGCATGAGCAAAGCCTGGCCGTTGCGGGCGGCCTTGCGCTGGTCGGCGGCGACCCCGCCCTGGTCCCACGAGATGTTGTCGTCGGAGCCGCCGTCGGACGGCCCGTACGGCCAGGGCTGGTCGTTGTTCTTGGCGTTGCAGGAGTAGAGGTCCTTCAGGGTGAACCCGTCGTGTGCGACGACGAAGTTGACCGAGTTCCACGGCCGCCGGCCGTCGTCGCCGTACAGGTCGGACGAGCCGGCGAAGCGGTTGGCGAGGTCGCCCGGGGTGACCGCGTCGACGCCCAGCTTGTTCTGGTCGCGGCGCACGGTGTCGCGGTAGATGCCGTTCCACTCCGACCACCCGGCCGGGAAGTTGCCGACCTGGTAGCTGTTGCCGCCGATGGCCCACGGTTCGGCGATCCAGTCGACGCCGGAACCGCCGCCGGCCGGCCGGGCGGGCATCTCGGCGACGAGGCGGTTGAGGGCGGTGCCGCCGTTGGTGCGGTTGTAGTTGAAGCATCCGTGCTGGCAGGTATTGCCGAGGATGGACGCCAGGTCGAACCGGAACCCGTCGACGCCGAGCGTGTTCTTCCAGTAGGCGACGGAGTCGACGATGAGGTTCTGCGCGACCGGGTTGGCGGTGTTGTAGTTGCCGCCGACGCCGGTGTTGTCCCAGGGGCTCTGCCGGTCGGCGGTCAGCGAGTAGTAGGTGGGGTTGTCCAGGCCGCGCCACGAGAACAGGTTGTAGGTGTTCTTGTCGCCCTGTGGCCCCTCCTCGGCGGTGTGGTTGTACACGACGTCGACGAGGACCTTGATACCGGCGTCGTGGTACGCCTTCACCATGGCCTGGAACTCGGCGGTCGGCCCGCCGGGTGACTTGTCGTAGGCGTAGCGGCGGTCGGGGGCGAAGTAGTTGAGGGTCATGTAACCCCAGTAGTTGTCGCCGGCGGTGCTCGTGGGGTCGACGTCGTGGGTGTCGTTCTGTGTCTCCTGAACCGGCAGGAACTCCACCGCGGTCACCCCCAGCGACGCGAGGTAGACCGCCTTGAGCCCGGCGCCGCGGTAGGTGCCCCGGTACGCCGCCGCGATCGTGGTGTCGTTCCTGGTCAGACCGCGCAGGTGCACCTCGTACACGATGTCGTCCTTGAACGCCCGGGTGGGTTTGGTGCCGGATCCGCCGGTCGCCGGGGTCAGGACGATGCCCTTGGGCGCGAACGTGCCGGTGTCGATCGCGCGGTTGGCGCCGGAGCGGTAGCCGCTCATGTCAGGCCGGGCCGGGGTACGCGGGTCGTGGCTGATCTCCCTCGCGTACGGGTCGATCAGGAGCTTGTTGGGGTTGAACCGGTTGCCGGCGGAGTCGACGTCGGAGCGGAATCCGGCCGTCGAGCCCTTCGTCCAGGCACCGTCGTAGGGCCAGTTCGGGCCCCAGGCGCGGTATCCGTAGTAGACCGTTCCGGTGATGCCGTGCGCGGCGAGGTCGGCCACGCTGATCGTCGCGGCGAAGGTGTCGCTGTTCTCGGTCAGCACGTAGCTGGCCTTCTCCTGCGCGCCGGTTGCGGCGCTGTAGAGGTAGGCCGCGATCCGGGTGGCCGCCGCCGAGTGGACCCGGAAGGTGATGGTGCCGGCGGCGGCGTTGTGGCGCGCGCCAAGGGACTGTGCGTCGATCGCGGCTCGGGCCGGCGGTGCGGTGACGACGCCGGCGGACAGGACCGCGGTCGTACCGACGAGCATCGTGACGGCCATCAGGCGCAAGCGGGGATGCATTGCGAAGACCTCCTCGTGGGGGACGGGTTGATACGAGGAAGCCGGCGGGTGGGCCCATCTGCCGGCCGCGAGCGGTGCAAGACCTTGCAATGTTTCCAAGAAGCTACCATCAAGAGTCGTGAATGTTAACGGGCAATAAGGCTCAAGGTGGTCGATGCGTCAGCCCGACCAGGTTCCGGCGACGAAAAGTTGTTGCAGTGAACTGCAAGAATTTGTTGTGAAGGGACACCGTGCTGAAGAGCGAACGGCTGTGGAGGCGGCGCCGCGAACGTCACCTGATCACGGCGCGGGAGCTCGGCCCCGGGTGTCGACTCGGGAACGCGCGTCGCCGCCGACGTGAGCGCGCACACGCTGCCGCAGACCTCCTGCTCGGCCGGCCGGCACCGGTGCGGGCGGGATCGCCGCCCTGACGCCGGGACACCCGTCGCCTCTTGGTACGTTCCCACGCCTACACGGCAGAGCATGGGGGATTCACGGTGCGGCGTTTTCGTTCAGGGGTTGTTGTCTCGTCCGTCATGGCGGTGGCCGTCATGTCCGGCTGCACCCCCGAGGAGGACCCGCCGGCGGCCGCCGCCCAGGCTCCCAGCGCGGCGGCCGGTGCGCCGTCCCCGGCCGCGCCGAGCCCGTCGAGTGTCGGCCTCGATGCCACCACGAAGAAGGTCTGCGAGAACCTGCTCGACGCCGTGAAGGAGACCGCCGCGAACGTGGCCAAGGCCGAGAAGATCGGCCCGCCGGCCGGTCACTTCGCCGTCGGCGCTGCGTACCTGGCCGGCTCCGCCCAGATGTCCGCCGACTCTATCGGCGGCACCGACGAGCGGGTACAGGCCGCCGCCGACCGGGTGTCGACCGCGATGTCGGACCTGGACGCGGCGCAGCAGAAGGACCCCGAGGGAAAGCCGAGCAAGGCGAAGCTGAAGGCGGCCGTCACCGAACTGAAGGCGGCCTGCTCATAGCCGGATCCGGGGTTGCGCTGTACGGTTCCTGCCCATGGTGAGGGTCTGGCTCCGGCCGCAGTTGTGGCTGCGCGTGCTTATCGTCGGGTCGGGGCTGGTCGGGCTCCTCGCCGACCAGTACCGCATCGCCTACTACACGACGCAGAGCAACCTGATCACGCTGGGCTATTTCGGCGGCGTGGTGTACTGGATGGTCCGGCGCAACACCGTCGAGCCGGCCGCGCCGCGGCTGCGCGGCGCGGTCACCCTCTGGATCCTCATCACCGGCCTGGTCTCGCACGTCCTGCTCGAGAACGGCGCGAACCCGCTGCCGGGCCTCTGGGTCGGCGACCCGGCGGAGCAGGTCACCAACTGGTCGCGCTTCCTGGTGCACTACGTCGTGCCGACGCTGGTGCTGATCGACTGGATCGCGTTCGGGCCGCGCCGGGTGTCGCCGTGGCGCGATCTCTGGCTGTGGATCCTGTTCCCGCTCGGCTACGGCGTGGCCTCGGTGCTGCGCGCGCTCGCGGTCCCGACGGTCTCCGACCGCTACCCCTACTTCTTCCTGGACCCCACCTCCGACGGGTACGGGTGGGTGGCCGGCCAGTTCGTGCAGCTCGGCCTGATCTTCGCGGGGCTGGGCGCGATCCTGCTGCTGATCGACCGGCTGCGGGGGCGCCGTCCGGTACCCGTCGAACCGGCGGCCGCCGAGGACGCGGCGGCCGACCGCCAACCCGCCCGCACCTGACCTGGTCAGCGCCTTCTCGCCAGGGCCCAGCCGGCGCCGGCGAGCAGGGCCGCGGCGCCCGCCGCGACCGCGCCGTGATGCTGCGAGGCCCACAGCTGCGCGCTGCGGGGCCGGGCCTGTGCGTCGAAGTCGCCGTGCGCGCCCGCATCCCGGCCGGTCCGGGCGTCCGCCGGCCGCCACAGGTTGGCCGGCTGGTCCGGGTCGCGGCGGCGGTCGGTCTGCTGGCCCCGGTAGCCGGTGCGGGCCAGGTAACGGTCCAGGATCCCGGGCGCGACGGCGTTCGCCAGCAGCGTCGCCGCGGTCGAACCGCCGACCCAGTACTCGCGGCGCCGCGGATGGTCGGCGGCGTGCAGCACCGCCTGCGCCGCGACCTCGGGCTGGTAGATCGGCGCCGCAGTACGCGCTCTGCAGCGGGATGCCGCGGTAGGCCAGCGCCGACCCGACCTGCACGATCACGCCGCGGTCGCGGGGCAGCATGCGGGTGAGGGCGGCCTTGGTGCCGTGCACGTAGCCGAGGTAGCTGACCTCGGTGGTGCGCCGGAACTCGTCCATGCCGATCTCGGTGAACGGCGCGAAGACCGAGCTGAACGCGTCGTTGACCCAGAGGTCGATCGGGCCGAGCTCCTTCTCGATCCGCTCCGCGGCGGCGTCGACCGCGCCGAAGTCGGCCACGTCCACCTCGATCGGCAGCGGTGTGCCGCCTCTCGCCCGTACGTCCTCGGCCGCGCCCGCCAGGCCGTCCTCGCCGCGGGCGAGCAGGGCCACCGCGTCGCCCCGCGCGGCCAGCGCGCGGGCGGTCGCCCGGCCGATGCCGCCGCTGGCACCCGTCACCACCGAAATTCTCGCCATGATCGGATGAGTTCCTCGAAACGGGCGTGCGGAAACCTCCGCCGCGGCATGACTTCGGCCCGGGTTCTCCCTCCGGGACGCAGGTCAGAGTGCCGAACTCCTCGACCTGCTCCGGCGGCATGGTGGAGGGGATGCGACGCTGTTTACCCGGACGCCGCCGGGATCATCGACGGTGCAGCAGGCAGAACTCGTTGCCTTCGGGATCGGCCAGCACGGTGAAGCCCTCGTCGCCCTTCTGCCCGACGTCCGCGAGCGTCGCGCCCAGCGTCAGCAGCCGCGCCACCTCTGCCTCGACGGCGCCGTCGGCGGCAACCAGATCGGGATGATTGCGGTTCTTGCCGGCCTTGGGCGCCTCGGTGCGCTGCAGCCAGACGCTGAGCCCGCCGTCCGGCGGGCGGAGGTGTGCGTTGCCGTCCTCGCCCCGCTCGATGCGATAGCCGAGCGCCGCCGACCAGAACGCGGCCATGCGTTCGACGTCGCGTACGTCGAGGGTCCACTGCGCGAATCGAGCCACCATGATGCAGCAGATTACCCGCCGACGGGGCGGGGCTATGCCGGTGCGACCGGGTATCCCATGCCGGCGGCGGCCGCCGCGACGGCGGGGTAGTCGGCCGGGCCGTTGACGGCGGCGACGAGCTCCGGGGTCAGGGGTCGGCCGGCGAGGATCGCCGCTACCGCCTCCTCGTCGGTCTCCTTCCCGAAATACCAGGAGACATATTCGGTGTACGCCCCGGCGGAGCCGTCGGCGAGCAGCTCGAACACGTGCTCGGCGCCGTCGGGGTCGGAGGTGTCCGCGCATGCGGGATCGCTGAAGTCGACCGGGCCGCAGCGCCAGGCGGAGTCGCCTTTTTCGTACCAGGCGCAGACCGTCGCGTCGAAGAAGTCCTCGCACAGGAACGACGGCTCGCGGGTGAAGTGCGCCAGCGACTCCGGCAGCCCGTCCAGCAGGCCCGGCCAGTGCGCCCGGGGCTCGTCGCGCCACGGCGTCGCCGGGCTTTCGTGGTCGAAGCCGTACAGGAAGGTGCCGGCCGGGGCGAAGACGATGGCATAGAGGTCCCCGCCGCCGGTGTCCATGCGGGCGAGGGACGTGCCGTCGGGCGCCCACCGATGGTCGAAGACGTGCCGCGGATACCGCGACTGGAACGTGGCGTCCAGGACGGCGAATGAGCGGCAGCGTTCCCGCAGGACGGCGGGCGAGGGCAGGCGCGGAAGCAGATCGTGCACGGTCATGCCGATCATCCAAGCACCCGCCGTCCATGGCCTTGATCGGACGTTGCCCCGGTGGAATACCTTCCAGTATTATGCATTGCACTTCTAGGGTACGAGCGGGTGATGTCGATGAAGGTCGCGAAGGACCTGGTAGCCGCGTCGGCGGTGCCGATGGTGTTGGGCATCCTGGCCGAGGAGGCGAGCTACGGCTACGCCATCCTCAAACGGATCAACGAGCTGTCCGGCGGTGAGCTGGACTGGACCGAGGGCCTGTTGTACCCGTTGCTGCACCGGCTGGAGCGCCTCGGGCACGTGGAGTCGAACTGGGAGACGGTCACCGGCGAGCGCCGCCGCAAGTACTACCGCATCACCGGCAAGGGCCTGGCCGAGCTGGCCGAGCAGCGCCGCCAGTGGGACACGATCGTGGACACGCTCAAGGGCGTCTGGCTCGGCCTGGGCGAGCGCGGCCCGCGGCCCGCGACGGTGCTGGAGGCCTGGGCATGACGGCGGCGAACGGCCAGGACGAGCTGGAGGCGCAGTTCGCGCAGTGGCGGCAGTACGTCGAGCGCCGCCGCGAGCTTCAGTCCGCCGACGCCGACGAGCTCGAAGACCATCTCCGCGGTTCGGTCGACGGGCTCGTCGCGTCCGGCCTGAGCGCGGACGAGGCGTTCCTGGTCGCGGTCAAGCGGATGGGCAGCCTCGACGAACTGTCCCGCGAGTTCGCCCGCGAACACTCCGAACGGCTGTGGAAGCAGCTGGTCCTGACCGGCGCGGAGGGCGGAACGGCCGACGACCGGCGGTCGCGGCGGGACCTGTGGACCACGGTCGCCTGCGCGGCCGGCGCGGCCGTGTCCATCAAGCTGCCGGCGCTGTTCGGGATGGACTTCGACCAGGACTCCTCGTTCTACGCGCGGAACTTCAGCCTGTTCGCGCTGACCTGGCTGGCGGGCTTCCTCGCCTGGCGCCGTCAGGTCCGGCCCCAGCTCATCGGGGTGCTGGTCGGCCTGTTCGTGCTCGGGGCGGTGGCGGCCAACGCGTACCCGCTGGACGACACGTCGCAGTCGCTGGTGATCACCAGCATTCATCTGCCCATCGCGCTGTGGTTCGTGGTCGGCCTGGCCTACGTGGCCGACGAATGGCGCTCGTCGCGCAGACGCATGGACTTCATCCGCTTCACCGGCGAATGGTTCGTCTACTTCGTCCTCATCGCCCTCGGCGGCCTGGTCCTCACCGCGTTCACGGCCGGCACCTTCAAGGCGATCGGCATCGACTCCGAGGTGTTCATCTCGGAGTGGCTGCTTCCCTGCGGCGCGGTCGCCGCGGTCGTCGTGGCCGGCTGGCTCGTCGAGGCCAAGCAGAGCGTGGTCGAGAACATCGCACCGGTGCTCACGCGGCTGTTCACGCCGCTGTTCACGGCGGTCCTGATCGCCTTCCTCGTCGCCGTCGTCGTGACCAGCACGGGCATCGACGTCGAGCGCGAAGCGCTGATCCTCTTCAACCTGCTGCTGGTCGTCGTGCTGGGATTGCTGCTCTACTCCATCTCGGCCCGCGATCCGCTGGCACCGCCCGGCCTGTTCGACAAACTCCAGCTCGCGCTCGTGGTGAGCGCGCTGGCCGTCGACGTGCTGGTGTTGCTGGAGATCACCGGGCGCATCTCCGAGTTCGGCACCACGCCCAACAAGGCGGCGGCGCTCGGCGAGAACATGATCCTGCTGGCCAACCTCGCCGGTGCGGCGTGGGTACTGCTGCAGCTCATCCGCCGCCGCACGTCGTTCGCCACCCTCGAGCGCTGGCAGACCGGCTACCTCCCGGTCTTCGCCGCCTGGGCCTGGGTCGTCGTCCTGGCCTTCCCGCCGATGTTCGACTTCGTCTGACCCCGAGGGCCGCGGGGTCAATCCCGGGTGGACAGCACGCTCGACCGTCCACCCGGGACCGACTCGGCGGCCCTCTCCCTGCGATCGGCCACGAGGCTGGTGACCGTCACCGCCGCCAGGGTCGCGAGGATGACGCTCAGCGAGAGCGCGGTCGGCACGTCGGGCACCCGGGCCCAAACGCCGTGTGCCCAGTGCAGGACCAGCTTGGCGCCGATGAAGCCGAGGATGACGGCGAGGCCGTAGTTGAGATGGCGCAGCCGGTCGAGGACGTTGCGCAGCACGAAGTACAGCGCCCGGAGGCCGAGCAGGGCGAAGGCGTTGGTGACGAAGACCAGGTACGGGTCGTCGGTCACGCCGTACACGGCGGGCACCGAGTCGACGGCGAACACCACGTCGGTCATGAACACCGCGACGACCACCATGGCCATGGGCGTCAGCGCCCGCCGGCCGTGCCGCCGCACGGTCAGGCGGGTCCCGTGATATTCGCCCTCGACCGGCATGATCCGGCGAAGCATGCGTACGCTGCGCATCCGGTCGATGTCGACCCGGGGCTTCTCGCCGTGCCGGGCGTCGCGCAACACCTTGACCGCCGTGCCGAACAGCACCGCACCGAACAGCAGGAACGCCCAGGTGCCGGTCTGCAGCACGGCCGCGCCGGCCGCGATGAACACCGCGCGCAGCACCAGGGCGCCGACGATGCCGTAGAGCAGGACCCGCTGCGACAGCGCCGACGGCACCGCGAAGGCGGCGAGCAGCAGCATGAACACGAACAGGTTGTCCACCGACAGGGACTTCTCCACGACGTAGCCGGTGTAGAACGAGACCGACGGCGTGCTGCCGTACACCCGCCACAGGATCAGGCCGAAGAGGGCCGGCAGCGCCAGATAGAACACGGACCAGGCGACCGCCTCGCGGATCAGCACGTCGTGCGGGCGCCGGGTGATGACGAAGTCGAGGGAGAGCAGAACCAGCAGGGCCGCGATCGTGATGATCCAGAGCTGTGGCGACGCCACCGACGGCAGCGGGTTGGCGACGAAGAAACCGGGCGACACGGGACGCTCCTCGGGCCGATGGAATCGTCCGAGGTCTCCCTCACCCGCCGTAGATCGGCGGGCGAGCGCACGGGGACACTCAGGGGTGCCCGTGATGACCGCGACGCTCCCGCCGGAGGTACTCCCCTCACCGGGCAGGGTAGGCCTCGCGGGTGGGTCAGGGCCAGCAGGTGCGGGGAACCAATCGAAAACGGTTGACGCGGCCCGACACGTAGCGTGACCATTGGAGGGAGGGGTCCTGACGGCCTCGCCGCCCGGGACCCGCAAGCGCCGTTCAACGGCACCCGGGGAGGTCCCGCCATGCTTGTCGACATCCTGCTCGGCACGCTGCTGATACTCAGCATGTTGATCGCCATGGCCGCCCTGTCGCCGCCGTACTACCGGCACAAGCCGGGCGGATACCGCCACCGGCACGGCTGACGCGGCGCCGTCACGCTGCGCAGACCCCTTCCGGACATCCGAAGTTCAGGCCGCGGGACCTCGGCTTCGTCACGGCGGGGCTCGACCGGTGCGGAACGCCGCCGACCGTGGAGATCTGGTGCGACGTGCCGGCGGACCTCGCCCTCGACCGGTACCGGCGACGACGGCGGGCGCCGCTGCACGAGGACGACCGCCGGCTCACCGATTCGTGGCCGCGGTGGGCCGCGGAGGCGGAGCCCCTCGGCGTCGGCCGCACGTTCCCGGTCAGAACCGATGAACCTGTCGACATCGATCGCCTGCGCGACCGGATCTCCGCGGCCACCACCTGAAGCAGACGGTCACCCAGCGGCCCGGGCCTGTTGGCCGATGAGAAACCGACTGCCTCGGCCACCTGGTGCGCGCCAAGTCCGCGGCGGAGCTCCGCGCCTCTGCTCGCCGACATCCACGACGGGTTCGAACGCGGCCACCTCAGCGTGTCAGCGGCTCAGGGCGCGGTACTGCCGGGCGGCGAGCGGGAGGAAGATCGCCGTGAGCAGCGCCGGCCAGATCAGGGCGAGGGCCACCGAGTGCTCGGTGGGCCAGTCTTGCGCGTTCCAGTCGGGATTGCCGAACAGGTACCGGATCGCGGTGGCGGTGGCGGACAGCGGATTCCACGCCGCGATGGTGCCGAGCCAGCCGGGCATCGTCTCGGGCGAGACGAAGGCGCTGGAGAGGAAGCCGACCGGCCAGACGAGGACCTGCACGGAGACGGCGGACTCCGGGGTCCTGAGCAGCAGCCCGAGGTAGATGCCGATCCAGGTGAAGGCGAACCGCAGCCACACCAGCAGCCCGAGGGCCGCCAGCGTCAGCGGGAGGCCGCGGTGCGCCGTCCAGCCGACGAGGAGCCCGGTCAGCACCATGACGGCGATGCCGACGACGGCGTTGAGCAGGTCGGCCGTGCTGCGGCCGGCGAGGATGGCGGTGGTGGTGACCGGCATGGCCCGGATGCGTTCGGTGACGCCCTTGGCGGTGTCGGTGGTGACGGCGACGACCATGGCCTCCAGCCCGAACAGCATGGTCATCGCCAGCATGCCGGGGATGAGGAAGTCCATGTAGTCGCCGTCCGGTACGGCCATGGCGCCGCCGAAGAGATAGCCGAACATGAGCACCATCAGCACGGGGAACAGCAGTCCGAGCAGGATCGACACCGGGCGGCGCCGCCAGTGCCGCAGGATCCGCCCGGTCAGGGTTGCGGTGTCGCGCAGGCTGTCTGCGGGCCGGGGGGCGGCTGGGGCGAGGGTCGTCATGATGCCGGCTCCGTGATCTGCTCGGTGGTCCTGGTGGCGGGGCGGCCGG
This sequence comes from Actinoplanes sp. NPDC049118, assembly GCF_040648555.1. Taxonomy (NCBI): domain Bacteria; kingdom Bacillati; phylum Actinomycetota; class Actinomycetes; order Micromonosporales; family Micromonosporaceae; genus Actinoplanes; species Actinoplanes sp. NPDC049118. The sequence goes on along the minus strand of NZ_JBEZDY010000025.1, from coordinate 60,580 downwards.
TGAGGTGGAGGAAGACCTCGTCCAGGGTGGGTTTGCGGGTGACGGTCTCGACGCGGTCGGGGCCGACCTTCGCCTTGAGCTCGTCGGGGGTGCCCTCGGCGACGACCCGGCCGGCGTCGATGACGGCGATCCGGTCGGCGAGCTGGTCGGCCTCCTCCAGGTACTGCGTCGTCAGCAGGACCGTGGTGCCGGACCCGACGAGTGACCTGATCGAGGTCCAGACGTCGATGCGGGCCCGCGGGTCCAGCCCGGTGGTCGGCTCGTCGAGGAACAGCACCGGCGGGGCCAGGAGCAGGCTGGTGGCCAGGTCGAGCCGGCGGCGCATCCCGCCGGAGTATTCGGCGACGGACCGGTTGGCGGCCTCGGTCAGGTCGAAGCGTTCGAGCAGTTCGTCCGCCCGGCGGCGGGCCTGCGCCGTCGGCAGGTGGTAGAGCTTGGCGAACATGACGAGGTTCTGCCGGCCGCTGAGGATCTCGTCCACCGACGCGTTCTGCCCGACCAGGCCGATGCGGTAGCGCACCGTCCGCGGGTCGGCGAGCGCGTCGCGGCCGTCGACGTACGCCTGGCCGGCGTCCGGGCGCAGCAGCGTGGTCAGGATCCGCACGGCCGTGGTCTTCCCGGCGCCGTTCGGCCCGAGCAGGCCGCACACCGTGCCCGCCCGGACGCTCAGGTCGAACCCGTCGAGCGCCATCTTGTCGCCGTAGCGCTTGTGTATCCCGGTGGCCTGGATCGCCCAGCCTTCTCCGTATGCCATACGGAGAAGGGTAACACGAGACTTCGTAGGCCGTACGGAGAGAAATCGTTAGGATGAGATCCATGGCCGAGACGGAGATCACCGGGAGTGGCGATCCGGCGCGCACGATCGCCACGCTGTGGGGCATCCGGCAGCTACCGCGGCGCGGGCCCCGGCACACCCTGACCACGGAACGGGTGGTCGCCGCCGCGGTCGAGATCGCCGACGGCGACCAGGACCTCGCCGCCCTGTCCATGCGCCGGGTCGCGGAGTCGCTGGGCGTGGGCACGATGTCGCTCTACACCTACATCGCCTCCCGCGAGGAACTGGTCGAGGTCATGCTCGACCGGGTATACGAGGAGGCGGTCCGGCGCCTCGGCCCGCGCGCCGACCTGCCCTGGGAGGACGGCCTGCGCCGGGTCGCGGAGGTGAGCTGGGACCTCTACATGCGCCACCCGTGGGTGCTGCAGGTGTTCACCGGTCGCCCACCGCTGGGCCCGCACTCGATCGCCAAATACGAGCGGGAGCTCAGCGTGATCGACGGCATCGGCCTCACCGACGTCGAGATGGACGCCGTCATCACTCTCGTGCACACCCACGTCGAGGGAGTCGCCCGCCGCAGGATCGAGGCCGACCGGGCCGTCCGCCGCTCCGGCATCAGCGACCAGCAGTGGTGGGACCGCGTCCAGCCGCTGTTCGCGGAGGTCTTCGATCCCGAACGGTTCCCGGTCGCGGCGCGGGTCGGCGAGGCGGCCGGGCAGGCGCACCACGCCGCGCACAATCCCGAGCACGCCTACGCCTTCGGGCTCGACCGGCTGCTTCAAGGCGTGGCCGCGCTCATCGGGACGAGGGCGCCCGGGCTCAGCTGAGATCCGGCCGGCCGGTACGGCGGGACCGGGCCAGGGCCAGCCCGCCGAGCGCCACGGCGATCAGCCCCACCGCCAGCGCCACGATCGCGCCGCCGAGCCCGTTCCCGGTGCCGATGCCCCCGTCGGCCGTGACGGCCACCAGCGCACCGAGCGCCATGCCGCTCAGCCCCGCCGTCAGCGCCGCGGTCACCCCGAGCCGGCCGGTGCCGAGCCGGCCGGCGGGGCGGGCCACGGCCAGCCCGCCGAGGATCGCGCCCGTCAGCGCCAGCGAGGCGGCCGCGATGGCGCCGAGCCGCCCCGCGCTCAGGTCGGTGACACCGGCGGCCGGCTGGGCGGACACGTGCGCGGCGGCCGGCGCGGAGAGCAGGGCCAGGCCGGGCAGGGTTGCCGCGGTCACGGTGAGCACCCGCCGGGCCGACCTCGAGGCTCCTGATGAGTTCATTGCCCACTCCTCATTTCCGGGTCCGTCGTCGAGATGAGACTGTCGCCTCAGCATGGCGCCGTCCCCGCCGCCAGTCGTCCCGCGCAGGGATGCACCTCGCACTGCCGCGAACGCCGCAGAAGCGGGGGAGATACCGCGCTCGCGGTAGTCGCCGCTCGTCCGCGAGCGGGATTCGCCCGCGCCGGCATCCGGTTAGGGTGCGCGCATGAGCACAGGCCGGGCCGTCGCCGGGGACTGGGCGATCGCCGCCGGCGTGGCGACGACGCTGCTGGTCACCGGGCTGTCCGGGGGTCACCCGGCCACGGGTCCCGGCCTGCTGGGTTACGCACTCCTGCCGGCCGGCGGCCTGGCGCTGGCCGCCCGCCGCCGGGCTCCGGTCGCCGTGCTGGTCGCCACCGGACTGTGCGCGGTGGGTTACCAGGCCGCGGGCTTCGACGTGCCCGCCGTCGCCTACCTGTTCGCGGTCTACGCCGCGGTGCGGGCGGGGCATCGTGGCGTCACGGTGGCGGTGAGTGCGGCCATGCTGGCCGCGCTCCCGCTCGCGGCCCTGGCCTCGGGCCTGCACGACACGGGAGAGGCGTTCGCGCGGGCCCGCGGCGCCCTCGAGCTGGCCTGGCTGCTCGCGGCGGGCGCCGCGGGGGAGGCGCTGCGGCAGGCCGAACGGCGCGCGGAGGAGGCCGAGCGCACCCGGGAGGAGACCGCGCGGCGCCGCGCCGACGAGGAGCGGCTGCGGATCGCGCGGGAGCTGCACGACTCGTTGACCCACCAGATCTCGATCGTCAGGTTGCAGGCCGACGTCGCCGTGCACGTGGCCCGCAGGCGCGGCGAACAGGTGCCGGACGCCCTGCTGGCGATCCAGCAGGCCGGGCGCGAGGCGGCCCGGGAGCTGCGCGCGACCCTGGAGGCGCTGCGCGACGACGGCACGACCCCGCCGCGCGGTCTCGACCAGGTACCGGAACTGGTGGAACGGGCCCGGACCATCGGCCTGGACGCGACGCTGACCATTGCGGGGCAGCGGCCCGACGTGCCGGACGCGGTGGACCGGACCGTCTACCGGATCGTCCAGGAGTCGCTCACCAATGTCGCCCGCCACGCCGGCGCCGCCGCCGCGTCGGTGCGGATCGACTTCCGCCCGGACGCCCTCGCCGTACGGGTCGACGACGACGGCAGGGCCACACCGGACACCGCCCCGGTTCCCGGCGCCGGGCTGCTCGGCATGCGCGAGCGGGTCACCGCCCTCGGCGGCCGCCTGCGGACGGAGCCGCGCGGCGGTGGCGGCTTCACCGTCGAGGCCGAGCTCCCCGTGGGCCGGGCGTCATGATCCGTGTCCTGCTGGTCGACGACCAGCCGCTCATCCGCAGCGGCTTCCGCGCGCTTCTCGACCTCGAGGACGACATCGAGGTGGTCGCCGAGGCCGCCGACGGGGGGCAGGGACTGGCCCTGGCCAGGGAGCACCTGCCCGACGTCGCCCTCATCGACATCCAGATGCCGATCGTCGACGGCATCGAGGCGACGCGGCGCATCGTCGCGGACCCGGCCCTGGCCGGGGTGCACGTCGTCATCCTGACCAACTACGGCATGGACGAGTACGTCTTCGACGCGTTGCGCGCCGGCGCGGCCGGATTCCTCGTCAAGGACATCGAGCCGGACGACCTTCTGCACGCCGTACGCGTCGCGGCGCGCGGTGACGCGCTGCTCGCCCCGTCGATCACCCGCAAGCTGATCGACCGGTTCGTCAGCCGGCCGCTCGCCCCGGCGTCCGGCGCGGGCCTGGCGGGGCTGACCGCCCGCGAACGCGAGTCCGTCGCCCTGGTCGCGCTGGGGCTGTCCAACGACCAGATCGCGGCCCGCATGGTGATCAGCCCGATGACCGCGAAGACGCACATCAACCGGGCCATGGCCAAGCTCCACGCCCGTGACCGGGCCCAACTCGTGGTCTTCGCCTACGAGTCCGGCCTGGTGACACCGATCGACCACGGGTAGTCCATCAAACTGATTTGATGTATTCTCGTCAGATGGCACGTGACCAGCATCGGGACGCGGCCGGCCCACCGACCTTCCTGCACGCCGCCGGCCATCCGGTCCGTTGGCGGCTGCTGAGCGAGCTGGCCGCCAGCGACCGGCAGGTGCATGAGCTGACCGCCCTGCTCGATCAGCCGCAGAGCCTGGTCTCCTACCACCTGGGCCGGCTACGCAGGGCGGAGCTGGTCGGCGCGCGGCGCAGCAGCGCCGACGGCCGCGACACCTTCTACCGCCTCGACCTCGCGCGCTGCGGCGACCTGCTCGCCGAGACCGGCGGGGCGCTGCACCCCGCGTTGCGGATGGCCCGGCCGTCCCCGCCGCCGCCCGTTCGTGCGAGCGTGCTCTTCCTGTGCACCGGCAACAGCTCCCGCTCCCAGATGGCCGAGGCGCTGCTCCGGCGCGACTGCGGCCCGGCCGTCGAGGCGTGCAGCGCCGGGAGCCACCCCAAACCCCTGCATCCGTACGCGATAGAGCTCTTCCCCGAGCTCGGCACCGCCCGCCCGAAGCATTTCGACGAGTTCGCCGGGCGGCACTTCGACCATGTCATCACCCTGTGTGACCGGGTGCGGGAGATCTGTCCCGACTTCCCGGGCCACCCGCCGGCGGTGCACTGGAGCATTCCGGACCCGGCGCGCGATCCGGACGGCCTGCCCGCCTTCGTGCGCGTCGCCGCCGAGCTCGGCGAGCGCATCGGGTTCCTGCTGCACGGCATCGCCGCCCGACAACCCTCGGAGGCATCATGACCAGCCACACCGACGGCACAGTCCACGTCCGCTACCTGGTGGACGACGTACAGGCCGCCGTCGACTTCTACACCACCCACCTGGGCTTCGCCGCCGGCGCGGCCTTCCCGCCCGCCTTCGCCGACGTGCGCCGCGGCAACCTGCGGCTGCTGCTGTCAGGCCCGGCCAGCTCCGCGGGACGGCCGATGCCCGACGGCCGCACCCCGCACCCCGGCGGCTGGAACCGCATCCACCTGCTCGTCGACGACATCGCCGCCGAGGTGGCCCGGCTGCGCGCCGCCGGCGTCGAGTTCCGCAGCGACGTGGTCAGCGGGCCCGGCGGCCGGCAGATCGTCCTGGACGACCCGGCCGGAAACCCCGTCGAACTCTTCCAGCCGGCGGCCGTCTGATCCCCAGCGCCGGGTATAGCCTCCATCGGAGGATGCAGGCATCGGTACCAGCGTGTGGAAGGTCGCCGCATGACAGACGATCATGTCGGATCGCAGTCGTCGCCGGGAGCCGCCGGCCGGGCCGAGACCATGGCCCTTCAAGGCGTGGCGAACCGGTTCGTCCGTGGCCTGCTGCGCATCCCGTTCCTGTCGCGACTGGTCGGTCGGCGGCTGATCACGCTCTATGTGGTGGGTCGCAAGTCCGGCAGGCGATACACGGTGCCGGTCGCCTACACGCCGCACGAGGGTGTCCTGCTGATCGGGTCGCCGTTCGCCTGGGGGAAGAATCTGCGGACCGGCGAGCCGGTGGAGGTTCGCTTCAAGGGCGAGCGGCGCCTCGCCGACGTCATCGTCCTGGCGGACGAGGCGGCGGTGGTCGAGAACTACGCCGTGATCGCGCGGGACAATCGCAACTTCGCCAAATTCAACAAGATCGGATTTGACGCGAACGGCGATCCGGATCGGAACGATCTGCGCTCGGCATGGGCGTCCGGCGCGAGGGTCTTCCGGCTGACGCTGCGCTGAACGGAATCCGGCGCCGCTGCTCGACCGATCGGCGGCTCCAGGGCGCCGTGATGGTGAAGATCCGGTCGATCGCCGCCACGAGGGTGGTTCCGCGCCGGTCCAGTCGCGGCGATCGGCCATGGGTGCGGTGAGGCGGCGTCGAACGCCGGAACCCGGATGGCGGGCCGCAATTGATCACCAAGACACTTAAGCAGAACCGCTCTCCGAAACGCTTTCGCATTGCGGGCGGCCGGTACCCGGAAAAGACGGTTCTCCGGTTGTGTGGGTGGCCTCTCGTGCCAATACCGTGGTGTCCGGAAAGGAGGTCGCCGCGCGATGAGCCGACATGATTGCGTCCCGGCCGGCCGGGACGCGAACCGGGGAGCCCGCACATGACCGACCCGGCCCGGCAGGGGCGCGGCTGGGCCCTGGCCGCGATGGCGGCCGTGGCGGTCCTGCTCACCGCGGCGCTGGGTGCGGCGACCAACATCGGCACCGGCATGCTGCCCGACTGGGGGTGGGTGCACGACCCGACCCTGGTCTGGTCCATCGTGGCCGGCTCCACGGTGCTGCTGGTGTTGCTCGCGGTCGTGCAGCACCGCCTGTCGGGGACGGACGCCGCGGCCCGCTCGGGCGCGACGGTCCTTTCGGTCCTGCCGCGCCGGCCGGCCGCCAACCGGCCGGGCATGGCCTCGCTCAGGCCGCCGGAGCTGATCGACGCCGAGATCCGCGGCCGCGCCCGGCTGGTGGACCAGCTGGCCGGTTCGCACCGGTGGCGGGCCCGCGACCGGCCGCGGGTGCACGTCCTGCACGGCATGGGCGGCGCCGGGAAGACCACCGTTGCTCAGCTGCTCGCCGAGCGTCTCGGCCGTGGCGGTGCCCGCGTGTGGTGGGTGTCGGCCGCCACCGCGACCCAGCTGCAGGCCGGGATGCGGCTGCTCGCCGCCGATCTCGGCGCCTCCGATGCCGACATCCACCACGCCTGGTCCGACGCCGGCAGCGGCCCCGACCTGGTGTGGCGGCTGCTGGCCCAGCTACCGGGCCGGTGGCTGCTGATCGTCGACAACGCCGACGACAGCCGCCTGCTCGCCCCGGCCGGCGAGCCGGTCGCCGCCGGGCGGGGCTGGATCCGCCCGGTACCCCGGCGGCGCGGCATGCTGATCATCACCACCCGCGACGGGGACCCCGCCACCTGGCCCTCCCGGCAGCACCACGGCGCGGGCCACCACGACTGGTACCAGCTGCACCCGGTCGGGATGCTCACCCCCGCCGACGGCGCGCAGGTTCTGTTCAGCCACGCGGGCACCGCCGCCGGCACCCTCGACGAGACCACCGCCCTGGCCGTACGCCTCGGCTGCCTGCCCCTGGCGCTGAGCATCGCCGGTCAGACCATCGGCCAGGCGCACCGCACCGGCGTCACCGGCCCGCGATCCACGTTCGCCGGCTACCGCGCCGCGCTCGCCGCCGGCGAGGCCCCCGCGCAGAACCCGCCCGGCGGTACGCCGACCGAGGCTCAGGCCCGCCGCACCATCGACCGGACCTGGGAACTGTCGCTGGACCTGCTCGACAGCCGTGGCCTGCCCCGGGCCCGTACCCTGCTGCGGCTGCTGGCCACCTTCGCCGACGCGCCGATACCCACGAACGTGCTCGACCACGCCGTCCTCGCCGCCTCGCCCCTGCTGCCCGGCCTCACCCCCGAGGACCTCGCCGGGCTGCTGCAGGCGCTGACCGGCGTCGGCCTGCTCACCCTCGACCACGCCCCGATGGGGATGATCCTGGTGCGGCTGCATCCCCTCATCCGCGACACCAGCCGCCGTCACCTGCATGCCGCGCAGCGGGACGCCGGCTACCTCGCGCTGGCCGTCGACCTGCTGGGCGGTGCGGCCGGGGGCGCACCCGACGATCCCGTGAACTGGCCGACCTGGCAGACGCTCGCCCCGCACGCCACCCACCTGTTCGCCCAGGTCGCCGGCGAACCCGCCGCCGGCGACGAGGCGCTCGCCGCCGCCGCGTCGATGGCGCACCGCACGGCCGGCTACCTCGGCGCGGCCGGGCTGTACCTGCCCGCGCGGGAGCTGCTCGCCGCCGTGCTCCCGGTACGCCGGCGGATCCTGGGCGACGAGCACTCCGACACCCTCTCGACCCGCCGCGACCACGCGTCCTGGACCGGGGAGGCGGGTGACCCGGCGGCGGCCCGGGATCTGTTCGCCGGCCTGTTGCCGGTGGTCGAGCGGGTGCTGGGTGCCGAGCACCCCGACACCCTGACCACCCGCCGCAACCACGCGTCCTGGACCGGACAGGCCGGTGACCGGGCGGCGGCCCGGGATCTGTTCGCCGGCCTGTTGCCGGTGGTCGAGCGGGTGCTGGGTGCCGAGTACCCCGACACCCTGACCACCCGCCAGGAATACGCGCGCTGGACCGGGGAGGCGGGTGACCGGGCGGCGGCCCGGGATCTGTTCGCCGAGCTGCTGCCGACCGTCGGGCGGGTCCTGGGCGACGAGCACCCGGAGACCCTGGCCGCCCGCCACAACCACGCGCGCTGGACGGGGGACGTGGGTGACCGGGCGGCGGCCCGGGATCTGTTCGCGGCCCTGTTGCCTGTCGTGGAGCGGGTGCTGGGCGGCGAGCATCCCGGTGCCCTGGACACGCGCCACAACCACGCGTACTGGACCGGGCTGGCGGGGGACGCCAAGGCCGCGCGGGACCTGTTCGCGGCCCTGTTGCCCGTGGTCGAGCGGGTGCTGGGCGGCGAACATCCCTCCACGTTGACCGCCCGCCACAACCATGCCTACTGGATGGGGGAGGCGGGTGACGCGAAGGCCGCGCGGGATCTGTTCGCGGTTCTGCTGCCCGTCGTCGAGCGGCACCAGGGACGCGAGCACCCGGAGACCCTGGCCACCCGCCACGAACACGCGCGCTGGACGGGGGAGGCGGGTGACCCGAGAGCGGCGCAGAGGCTGTTCGCCGCCCTGCTGCCTGTCGTCGAGCGGGTGCAGGGCAGCGAGCACCCCGAGGCCCTGACGACCCGCCACGAACACGCCTACTGGACCGGGCGGGCGGGTGACCCGAATGCCGCCCGGGACCTTTTCGCCGCCCTGCTGCCCGTGCGCGGGCGGGTGCAGGGCCTCCGGCACCCCGAAACCCTGGCCACCCGCCACCAGCACCAGTACTGGACGCGGAAGTCGCCACGCCGCTGGTCACTCACCCAGCGCAACCGGCCGTCGGCGACGACCCGCGCCGGCAAAGATCACGAAACCTCGTGACACCGGCGACGACGGTCATCCGGGCGTGTGGAAGTACCGGAAGGACACTTCCCGACCTGCGGAGATCATGCACAGTGGGCGCTGCACCCCGCCGGGCCCCCGGCCGGCGACATCTGGGATGAGGCTGCCGAAGAGCCCTGCCGAGTAGGCCAGGTTCCTAGGACGCGCGCGGCGGGTCCACGGTCCTGGCGTGCCGGGACCTTCAGCCCTGAACCCGGCCTCCGGTGCCGCGCAGACTCGAGCACAGTCGTGGAAAGGACTCTCCCGTGGACGCGCTCGACCTGGCCCGATGGCAGTTCGGCATCATCACCGTCTACCACTTCTTCTTCGTGCCGATCACCATCGGGATGTCGGCGCTGGTGGCCGGGCTGCAGACCGCCTGGGTGCGCACCGGCAAGGAGCACTATCTGCGCGCCACCAAGTTCTGGGGCAAGCTCTTTCTGATCAACTTCGCGATGGGCGTGGTCACCGGCATCGTGCAGGAGTTCCAGTTCGGCATGAACTGGAGCGACTACTCGCGCTTCGTCGGCGACATCTTCGGTGCGCCGCTGGCCATCGAGGGCCTGCTGGCGTTCTTCCTCGAGTCGACGTTCCTCGGGCTGTGGATCTTCGGCTGGGACCGCCTGCCGAAGGGGCTGCACCTGGCCACGATCTGGCTCGCGTCGATCGGCACGCTGCTGTCCGCGTACTTCATCCTGGCCGCCAACTCGTGGATGCAGCACCCGGTCGGCTACGAGCTCAACGCCGAGACCGGTCGCGCCGAACTGAACAGCATCGGCGCGGTCCTGACCAACTCCACGACGCTTGTGACCTTCCCGCACACGATCACCGCCTGCTTCCTCACCGCGGGCGCGGTGCTGCTCGCCGTCAGCGCCTGGCACCTGCGCAAGCGCCACCAGGAGGAGGTCTTCCGGCCCGGCCTCAAGCTCGGCGCCTGGGTGGTGCTGGTCGCGGGCGTCGGCGTGCTCATCACCGGCGACCTGCAGGCCCGGATCATGACCGAGCAGCAGCCGATGAAGATGGCGGCGGCCGAGGCGCTCTACGAGACGACCGGGCCGGCCGGCTTCTCACTGTTCACCATCGGCTCGCTCGACGGGCGCGAGGAGGTGGCCAGCGTCCGGATCCCGTCGCTGCTCTCCTTCATGGCCACCGGCAGCCCCACCGGCGAGGTCGAGGGGATCAACGACCTGCAACAGGCGTACGCCGAGAAGTACGGCCCGGGCAACTACACGCCGTACGTGCCGGTCACGTACTGGTCGTTCCGCCTGATGATCGGCTTCGGCCTCCTCGCCATGCTGGTGGCGGCGGTGGCGCTCTGGGCCACCCGGGGCGGCCGGACCCCGGCGAGCCGCTGGCTGTGGTACGCGGCCATCTCGACAATCGCCATGCCGCTGCTCGCCAACTCCTTCGGCTGGATCTTCACGGAGATGGGCCGCCAGCCGTGGACCGTCTTCGGCGTGTTCACCACCGCCAGGAGCGGCTCGCCGTCGGTCAGCACCGCCGAGGCCGCCACCTCGCTGATCGTCCTGACCGTGCTCTACGGCGTGCTCGCGGTCGTCGAGGTCGGCCTCTTCGTCAAGTACGCCGGCGCCGGGGCGCCCGAGTTACCCCCGCCGCCGGACGAAGAGGAAGCCGACCGCCCGCTTGCCTTCGCATACTGAGAGGCCGACATGGAACTCACGACCGTCTGGTTCGCGCTGATCGCGGTGCTCTGGGCCGGCTACTTCCTGCTCGAGGGCTTCGACTTCGGCGTCGGCATCCTGCTGCCGTTCCTAGGCCGCGACGACCGCGAGCGACGGCTGCTGATCAACACCATCGGCCCGGTCTGGGACGGCAACGAGGTCTGGCTGCTGGTCGCCGGCGGCGCCACCTTCGCCGCGTTCCCGGAGTGGTACGCCACCCTGTTCTCCGGCTTCTACCTGCCGTTGCTGATCATCCTCGTGGCGCTGATCGTGCGCGGGGTCGCCTTCGAGTACCGCGGCAAGCGCGACGATGCGGTCTGGAAGCGCCGGTGGGACTACTGCATCATCGGCGGCAGCCTGGTACCGGCGCTGCTCTGGGGAGTGGCGTTCGGCAACATCGTGCGCGGGGTGCGGCTGGACGCGGACCACGAGTACGTCGGCGGCTTCCTCGACCTGCTCAACCCGTACGCGTTGCTCGGCGGGCTCACCACCCTCACGCTCTTCACTCTGCACGGTGCCGTGTTCCTCGCCCTCAAGACCGGTGGCGAGATGCGCGAGCGGGCCGGCCGGCTCGCCGCCGCGCTCGCCGTGCCGGCCCTCGTGGTCGCGGGCGGCTTCCTGCTGTGGACGGCCGTCGCCCACCCGGACTCCGCGGGCTGGATCCTGTCGGGCATCGCCGCGCTCGCCCTCGCCGGCGCCGCGGTCGCCACCCGCCTGCGCCGCGAGGGCTGGGCGTTCCTGGCCACCGGCGCGACCGTCGTGCTCGCCACGTTCTCGCTGTTCGTCACGCTCTTCCCCGACGTCATGCCGTCGACAATCGCGTCCGCGAACAGCCTCACCACCACGAACGCGGCCTCCACCCCCTACACCCTGACGGTGATGACCTGGGTGGCCGTGGTGTTCACGCCCATCGTGCTCGTCTATCAGGGCTGGACGTACTGGGTGTTCCGCAAGCGGCTCACCGTCGAACACATTCCGGTCGCGCCGGTGCGTGCGGGTGAGACCGGGTGAGACCGCTCGACCCGCGGCTGCTGCGGTACGCCCGCTCCGCCCGGGCGTACCTGGCGGTCACGGTCGGGCTCGGCGTCGCCCTCGCCGTCCTGATCGTCTGCCAGGCCACCCTGCTCGCGTACGGGATCACGGCCGTCTTCCTGCGCGGCGCCGACGCCGCGGACCTGGCGCCGTTGCTCGCGTGGCTGGCGGCCGTGGTCGCCGGGCGTTGCCTCGTGGCGTGGGCGCAGGAGGTCGCCGCCGCGCGCTGCGCGGCCGGTGTGAAGTCCGAGCTGCGCCGCCAGGTGCTCGCCCGGCTGGCCGCGCTGGGCGCGAACCGGCCGGCCCGCACCGGCGCGGCGGTCACGCTGGTTACCCGCGGGCTCGACGCGCTCGACGCGTACTTCGCGCGGTACCTGCCGCAACTGGTGCTGGCGGCGCTGGTTCCGGTGATCGTCCTGGCCCGGCTGGTGCCGGCCGACCTGGTCGCGGCCGCGACCATCGCGCTGACCCTGCCGCTGATCCCGGTCTTCATGGCCCTGATCGGCCTGCACACCGAGGCCGCGAACCGCCGCCAGTTCCGGTTGCTGGCCCGGCTGTCGCACCACTTCCTCGACGTCGTCGCCGGCCTGCCGACGCTGAAGCTGTTCGGCCGGGCCCGCGCGCAGGCCGGCACGATCCGCCGGATCAGCGCCGATCAGCGGCGGCTGACCATGCGCACCCTGCGCACGGCGTTCCTGTCGTCGCTGGTGCTGGAGCTGCTCGCCACCCTCTCGGTGGCGCTGGTCGCGGTCGGCATCGGGCTGCGGCTGGTCTCCGGGCAGCTGGACCTGACGACCGCGCTGCTCGTGCTGATCCTCGCGCCGGAGGCGTACCTGCCGCTGCGCCAGGTCGGCGCGAACTATCACGCCAGCGCCGAGGGCCTGGCGGCGGCCGCGGACGCGTTCGAGATCCTCGAGACGCCGGTGCCGTCCGCCGGAACCGCCGCGCCGCCGGCGGGCGCCCTCGCCTTCGAAGACGTCGTCGTGCGCTACCCGGGCCGGGACACCGACGCCCTGCGGCTCTCGGCGCGCATCGAACCCGGCGAGGTCGTCGCCCTCACCGGACCCAGCGGCTGCGGCAAGTCCACCGCCCTCGCGGTGCTGCTCGGCCTCGTGCAGCCGGACGCGGGCCGGGTCACCGTCGGCGGCGTACCGCTGGCGGCCGTGGACCCCGACGCGTGGCGTACCCGGATCGCCTGGGTGCCGCAGCGGCCCCACCTGTTCGCGGGCACGGTCCGCGAGAACATCGCGCTCGGTGCCGCGGGCGACGTGGCCGCTGCCGCGCGACTGGCCGGGGTGGACGGTTTCACCGACGGCGACACGCCGCTCGGCGACGACGGCGCAGGCCTCTCCGCCGGGCAGCGGCAGCGGGTCGCGCTGGCCCGGGCGTTCCTGCGCGACGCACCGATCGTGCTGCTCGACGAGCCCACCGCCAATCTCGACGCCGGCACCGCGGCGGGCATCATGGCCGCCGTGCGGCGGCTCGCGCGCGGCCGTACCGTCGTCATCGCCGCCCACCGCCCGGAGCTGATCGCGCTGGCCGACCGCGTGATCAGCCTGGCACCGGCGGCGGTCGCGGCATGAACGTCCTCGCGGTCCTGCGGCCCGCCTCTGGCCGGCTGCTGCTCGCGGTGCTCGCCGGTGCCGGCGCGGCGGGCGCGGGCATCGCGCTGATGGCCACGTCCGCCTGGCTCATCTCGCGCGCCGCGCTGCACCCGCCGGTGCTGCATCTGATGGTCGCCATCGTCGTCGTCCGCGCCTGCGGCATCGGCCGCGGCGCCCTGCGCTACCTCGAACGTCTCATCGGCCACGACGCGGCGCTGCGGATCCTCGGCGGGCTGCGGGTGCGGGTGTTCGCCCGGCTGGAGCGGCTCGCACCGGCCGGGCTGGCCGACTTCCGCCGCGCCGACCTGGTGCAGCGCCTCGTCGCCGACGTCGACGCCGTGCTGGACCTGGTCACCCGGGTGTTGCTGCCCTACGCGGTGGCCGCGCTGGTCGGGATCGGGGCGGTGGCCCTGGTCGGCACGCTGCTGCCGGCCGCCGGGCTGACGCTGGCGGCGGCCCTGACGCTTGTCGGGTTGGTCGTGCCGATGCTCCAGTCCGCCGCCGCGCGCCGCGCCGACGGCCGGCTCGCCCCGCTGCGCGGCGAGCTGGCCACGACCACCGTCGACCTGCTGCACGGCCTGCCCGACCTGATCGCGTACGGGTCGGTGGCGCGCCGCCTGGCCCGGCTCGACGAGGTGGACGCCCGGCTGCGCCGCGCGGAGGAACGCTCGGCCGCCGCCACGGGGGTCTCCGCCGCGGTGACCGCGCTCGGCACCGGCGTGTGCCTGCTCGTGGGGCTCGCCGCGGGCGCCGTGGCGGTCCGCGGCGGCCGGCTCTCCGGCGAGCTGCTCGCCGTCGTCGTGCTCACGCCGCTCGCCGTCTTCGAGACCGCGGGCACGCTGCCGGCGGCCGCACAGCGCTGGGCCGGTGCGCGGGCGGCGCTGCGCCGGCTCGCCGAGGTCTTCGCGGCGCCCGACCCGGTGACCGCCGTGCCCGACCCGGACGTGGTGCCCGCCGGCCCGTACACGCTGCGGCTGGAGAACGTGACCGCGGGCTGGGCGCCGGGCCGGACGGCGCTGCGCAACGTGGACCTGACGCTCGCACCGGGCGCCCGGGTCGCGCTGGTGGGACCGAGCGGATCGGGAAAGTCCACGATCGCGGCCCTGCTCGTCCGCTTCCTCGACCCCGGATCCGGCCGGGTCACCCTGAACGGGACGGACCTGCGGAGCCTGGATCCCGACCGGGTCCGGCGGATCGTCGGCTACCTGGGCGAGGACGCGTACCTGTTCGACACGACGATCGGCGAGAACCTGCGCATCGCCGGCCGCGACGCGTCGCCGGACGACCTGCGCGCCGCGCTGCGAACGGCAAGGCTGCTGGACTGGGTGGACTCCCTGCCGCACGGGCTCGACACCCTGGTCGGCGAGCACGGCCTGGCCCTGTCCGGTGGGCAGCGGCGGCGGCTCGCGCTGGCCCGGGCGCTGCTGGCCGGCACGCCGGTGCTGATCCTGGACGAGCCCACCGAACACCTCGACGAGGAGACGGCGGCGGCGCTGACCCGCGACCTGCTGGCGGCCGCGGGCGACCGCACGGTCCTGCTGATCACCCACCGCACGGACGGCCTGGCGGCGGTCGACGAGGTGGTCACCCTGGCCGCCGGCCGGTTCTGTCACTCCAGGGGAGACCGTCCCGCCAGCACACGAAGCCGTCGCGTCTCTTACTCCGCGGCTGAGATGACGCCCAGCGCGCCGTAGAAGTGGCGGCTGTCGCAGCTGTAACCAACACCGAAACTGGCGACCGTCTCCTCCAGGCCGACCCAGGTGACCTGCACGTGCTGCATCGCCGGCTCCCAGATCACACCCGGATGCCCGTACCACTGGCGGTCGCAGACGGGCGGCGGATCATCGATGCCGACCATCAGGTGGTCGGTGTTCGTCTCGCCGAGGTACTCGACGAACAACCCCATGGCCAGCCTGCGCACGGTCAGGACCTCCGGTGAGCTCACCATCGCAGCCTACGAAGCGGCCCATCGGCCGGAGAACCATTTTCCGGTAAGGCATCGAACACGGTTGGTGACCGTGGTGACCGTTCGTGGTCAAGGGTGGATCGGGTCCTGGCCGAACGGTGGGGTCGCCGGATGATCATCGCCAACTAGGCTCACGCGGCTTCGTCGTTCACCGGGAGGAAAAATCACCATGCGCCGCGCCCTTCACCGCCTGCTGACCGGATCGGCGGTCGCTCTCCTGGCGGCCGCGGTCGTGGCGGCACCCGGAACCCCGGCGTCGGCCGCGGATCCCGCGGTGCGTCTGCACTTCCCCGACATTTCGGTGGTCGGCAAGGACTCCAAGACCAGCGCGCTGTTCGCCTGGGTCGACGTGCCGGGCACCGCTCCGGCCGCGGTCGGCAAGGCGACCGTGAGCGTGGACACCGCGGACGTCGACGACATCGTCACCGTCGAGGCCTTCTCCGAGTTCGAGGAGTTCGACGGCGATTCCTGCGGCCGGGCCGGCACGGTGATCACGTGTGAGATCCGCGGCCCGATCGAGCTCGAGGCCGGTACGAACCTGCTGGCCCTGCTCGCGCTGTCGGTGACCGCGAAGCCCGGCGCCGCTCAGGACGCCGAGGGCAAGCTGGCCTTCACCGCGCGGTTCGACGGTGGCCCGGCGGTCACGTCGCAGTCGACGGTCAACATCGGCGAGGGCGTCGACCTGGCCGGCGTCGTCGCCAAGCCGGTCACCGTCGCGCCCGGCGCGCGCGTCGTCGCCGACCTGCGGGTGGCCAACGTCGGTACCCGGCCGGTCAAGGGCGTGGTGCTGGTGATGGTGGGCTGGGACCCGAGTCTGACCGAGGGTGGTGGCTTCAGTAACTGTACGTACGGCCTCCTCACCGTCTGCACCTTCGACGACGAGCTGGCGACCGGTACCAGCTACGAGCTGTCCACGCCGATGGGCCTGGAGATTCCGGCCGACGCCGCGGCGGGCAGCCGCGCGAGTGCGGTCGGCGGCTGGTACACCCCCTCGGACTTCAAGGAACTGATCGACCTCGCGGACGAGCTCGACGACGAGGTCCTCGGCCCGAAGGGCACCGGCGCCCCGGCCGAACTGCGCGTCGCGCCGGCGAAGAAGGGCAAGCTGGCGACCCGGAACCAGGTCGACACCGATCTCGACAACAACCTCGTGCTCAGCGAGTTCGTCGTCGGCGGCGACCGGCACCCGGACCTGGCCGCGATCGGGGCCACCGTCGCGGGGACCGCGGGGGACAAGGTGCGCACCAAGGTCGGCTTCGTGAACAACGGGCCGGGCACGCTCTACCACCGCATCTTCGACAACGTCGAATCGACGGCGCACATCCTCGTCCCGGCCGGCCTGCGGGCGACCGAGGCAGACGACGATTGCCTGGCGCTCGTCTTCGACGAGGACGTGGAGCCGGAGGGCCCGGGCAAGAACTTCGCGGGCGCCTCGGAGTACCTCTGCTTCACCGACCGTGACAAGACCGAGCCGAAGGCGTCCACCCTCTTCGACTTCACCTTCGAGGTGCGCGAGAACGCCTCCGCCGAGGCCGGCCAGGTACGGATCAACGAGGACCTCTTCAGCCTCACCGAGCCGCTCGACCGCGACGCCCGCAACGACGCCGCGAAGATCACGGTGCAGCTCTCCGGCGGCAGCGGCGCCGGCCTCCCGGTCACCGGCGCGAACGCCGGCCTGGTGGGCGCGGCCGGCGGCGCACTGCTCCTCGCGGGCGCGCTGGGCCTGCTGCTGGTGCGCCGGCGTCGCGTTCGGTTCACCGCCTGACACGCCGGTCCGGGGTCACCGGAACGCTTTCCGGTGACCCCCGACCCGGCTTGACGCATAGATGGCTTTGCCCAGGCCGGCTAGCATGCCGATCATGACGACCCTGTGGACCACCTCAGACGCGTGGGTGTTGATGACCCTGGACGGCTCGAGCGCGGCGGAGCCCGTCACGCTGGCCAGGGTGATCGCGATCGCGGACGCCCTCCAGCACGCCATCCTGAGCGAGGCCGAGTTCACCCAGGCGGCCGGCCGGCTCTCCGCGGCCGGACTCCTGGCGACCGGGGCGGGGCGATACTGGCTCACCGAGGCCGGGCAGGAAGCGCTGGACCGCAACAAGCGCGGCGGCCGGTGGCCGGACGCTCGCCTGCCCGCACTGCGGCGGCTGGGCCCGCCCAGCGGTGCCCCACTGCGGCTCGAACCGGGCGCATTCGACCGCGCGGTGGACGATTACCACCAGGAGGCCTCGCGGCGGTAGCGACGATCTTTTACGCTCACCGCCATGTATGGATATCCGGTTAACCCCGGCCCGGGCGATCGCGAACCGGGCGCCGGCTGGCAGCACCACGACGCGGCGGCCCGGGCGGCCGCGGACCCCGCGACGGACAACCCGGTCGATGCCCTGATC
This sequence comes from Actinoplanes sp. NPDC049118, assembly GCF_040648555.1. NCBI lineage: Bacteria > Bacillati > Actinomycetota > Actinomycetes > Micromonosporales > Micromonosporaceae > Actinoplanes > Actinoplanes sp. NPDC049118. Next base: position 42,902 of record NZ_JBEZDY010000025.1, on the reverse strand, counting down.
CGGCACAACATCACGGTGCACAACTCGCCCGCGATGCGCTTCGGGCACAACCTGCTACTGGTACTGATGGTCGGCTTCGGCATCGGCTTCGTCATCATGGGCATCTATTTCCTCGCCAGCGGCGGCGGCTGGCTGGCCGGCGGCATGCCGATCCTGGTGGGCGTGTTCCTCGCGGTGTGGGGCCCGGTCGCCCGGCGCATCATCGCCGCGGACACCGCCCGCAAGACCGCGGCCATGGAATACCAGCTCCACCAGGTCAAGACGGCGCGATTCCGCGACGGCACAGGGTTCTAGCCGGAGCGGTGTCGGTGCACGAGCGGCTGATCGCCCCCGCGCATCTCCACCATGCCGGGTCACCTACCCCTGGTGCCCGCTGACCAGTCCGTTGAGCTCGGTGAAGGTGAAGGCGTCGCTGAGCGACGGGCAGTTTCCCGCCGTGAGGAGCTCGCGGGTCGCCCGGCGCGCCACGGCGTAGGCGGCCTCGGCCAGGTAGGGGCCGAGACTGACCCGGGCGACGCCCAGTTCGGCCAGCTCGCCGACGCTGGTTCCGGCCGGGCCGGTCAGGATGTTCACCGGCGCGACGATGCCGGAGACGAGCGCCGACACCACCTCGGGACCGGCGGCGCCGATGACATAGATGCCGTCGGCTCCGGCCGCGAGGTAGGCCGAGGCGCGGGCCAGGGTCTGCGCCAGGCGGGCCTCGTCGTCGCCGACGCGGTGCAGGTAGGTGTCGATCCGGGCGTTGAGGAACATCGGCACGCCCAGGGCGTCGGCGGCCTGCCGGGCGGCGGCGATCCGGGCCGTCTGATCGTCGACCGGCCGCAGCGGGCCCCCGCCGTCGGTGCTGGAGTCCTCGAGGTTGATGCCGACCGCCCCGGCCTGCAGCACCTCCCGTACGGTGGCCGCCACGCCGGCGGGATCCGCCGCGCACCCGCTCTCGATGTCCGCGGTGACCGGGACGTCGACGGCGGCGGCGATCCGGGCGATCACCTCGATGTGCCGGTCGCGGCTGAGGTGGTTGCCGTCGGGCACGCCGAGGCTCCACGCGACGCCGGCGCTGGTGGTGGCGATGGCCGCGGCGCCGGCGTCCTCGATGACCCGGGCGCTGGCCGCGTCCCAGGCGTTCGGCAGCACCACCGGCGCGCCGGGCCGGTGCAACGAGCGGAAGGTCTGCGCCTTGGTGGTGATGGCTGCGGTCATGAGGTGGCCACCTTTGCCGGGTCGTGGTTGTCCGTCAGTTCTGCCTGGCGGGTCGAGGCGGCCCAGCGCGTGACCGGGGGCACGACCAGGCCGACCACGGCGAGCAGGGCGCCGAGCCCCACCCAGCCGACGGGGCCGACCGTCAGGATGTATCCGACCAGCAGCGGTGCGATGATCTGCTGCACGCTCAGGCCCAGCCAGAACACCGACAGGTAGGCGTTCTGCTCTCCCTCGCGGGCCAGCTCGTACGACAGGCCCCAGCCGCCGGCGGCCTGGAACAGCTCCCCGGCGGTCAGGGCGATCGTCGCCAGCAGCAGCAGCGCGATCGCGGCGAGCTGCGGCACCGGCGGCACCAGCGCGAGCAGCGCGCAGCACACGCCGAGCGCGAAGCCGGCCTGGCGCATCCGGCTCGCCGCCCCGGTCAGGGTCTCCGAGCCGCGGCTTGCGCGCACCTGGAACGCCACCGCGAGGACGGTGTTGACCGCGAACAGCGGCGCGATGAGGGTGCGGGGGGTGTGCGGCTGGGCCGCGATCCACAGCGGTATGCCGACGCCGAGCAGCGTCATGTGCATGGTCAGCAGCGCGTTGAGGACGGAGAGGGTCAGGTAGGGGCGGTCCCGCAGCGCCCGCAGGGAGATCTTGCGGCGTAGCTCCTGCCCCTCCGGGGCGGGCCGCAGTTCGAGCCGGCCGACGATGACCGCGGTGACGATGAACGAGGCGCCGTTCGCCAGCAGCACGGCCACATAGGCGGGCCGCGCGTCCACTGCGAGCGCCGCGCTGCCCATCAGCGCGCCGAGGGTGAAGCCGGCGTTGCGCAGGGTCCGGATGATCGCCATGGTGCCGACCCGGTCGGAGTCCTCGACGGCCCGGCCGACCAGGGCCTGGGTCAGCGGTGCCGCCGTCTTGTCGACCAGGCCGAGCAGGCACATCACGATGATGAAGCCGGTGAAGCCCTGCACGAAGGGCAGCACGCCGAAGCAGGCGGCGCGCCAGAAGCTGACGATCACCAGGATGCGGCGGGCACCGTACCGGTCGGCGAGCACGCCGACCGGGATCGCCGTGGCCAGCCCGACCGCGGCGGACAGGGAGAGGCCGAAGGCGACCGCGCCGACGGTCAGGCCGATCGAGCGGGTGAAGTAGATGGCCGAGACGGACAGGAACGCGCCGGTGCCGATCGAGTCCACGAGCGAGAAGACGGCGAGCCGGCGCCCGGCGCGGCCCTTCGGCACCATGGCGGCCAGCCAGGCCATGAGGCCACGACGGGCGCGCGGCTCCCGGTCGGGCCCGGCGTTTGTCGGCGCGCTCATCGGGTGACGATCCGGATGGTGCCGGCGGCGGCCTGCGCGCGGGAGTCGGCCTGCGCGCCGTCGTCCCCGGTGGCTATGACGTAGCCGTGCCGGTCGAGGGAGCTGCGCCACACCCGGGCGACGGCGCCCGCCGCAACGCCCACCCGCAGCTCGCGTACGCCGGGCAGTTCGCGGGCCTGCTCCTCCCCGTCGATGCGCTCGACCACGCCGGGCGCCGCGGAGAGGAACCGGATGGCGGCGCCGCCGCTCGGTCCGGCCGGTAGCGGCGGCGGCGAGCCCGCGAGCAGCTCGATCAGCGCCAGCCGCAGGCGGGTGCCGTAGGACAGGTCGATCAGGTCGACGATGCGGTCGCCCGGGCTGCGGCCCGCGCACTCGATGAGCGCGGGGCCGTCGTCGGTGAGGATCCACTCCGCGTGCAGGATGCCGGTGCCGAACTCGGTGGCCGCGACGAGTGCGCGCATCGCCTCGCCGAACGCGGCGCGGGTCGACGCCGGCAGCGGCGCGGGTGCCACGTGACCGATCTCGACCGGATGCACGCCGGCGATGACCGACTTCGCGGTGACGTTCTCGAAGACGATCCGCCCGTCGCGCACCAGCGCCTCGACGCTGTACTCCGGTCCGATCAGCCGCTCCTCGACGAGGTAGCGCCAGGACAGCGGCCGGTCCGGCAGGACGAGCGGCTCGGCGTCCGCGGTCATCGACAGCCAGGCCGCCTCGGCCTCGGCCGGTCCGGCCCGGTCCAGCAGGTGTACGCCGACGCTGGCCTGCCGGTTGGCGGGCTTGACCACGACCCGGCGGTCGCCGGCGAAGTCCACGATGTCCTGTGGCCCGTGCACCTCGCGCCAGGCCGGGTTGCGGATCCCACCGCGCGCCGCCGCCTCGCGCAGGCGCAGCTTGTCGCGCAGCACGGCCGCGGCCGTCTCGCCCGCACCGGGCAGGCCGAGCTTCGCGGCGAGTGCCGCGGCGGCCGGCACCGAGTACTCCAGCGCCGGAAGGACGGCCTGCACCGGCCACCGGCCGGCGATGTCGGCCGCCATGTCGAGGAACTCCGTCGTCTGCTGGTGCACCGCGGGCACCAGCTCGGCCACGCAGGGCAGGTCGGCCAGCTTGCCGGACAGCTCGCGCTTGCGGATGACGTCCGGCTCTTCCAGGACGATGATGCTGCGTGGTGGAATCATGTCGGTGACGGCGTGGAGGAACGCCTCCCCGAAGCCGACCATGAGGACGTTGGTCATAGCGACCCTCCGGAATGTGTCGAGCGGAACGAATTGTTCATGCGCCGTCGATAATTCGTCGATACAGGGTATGAGCCGCACGTCCGCCAGTTGGCGCCGGTGAATGTATCAGATGGACGCGCGGCAATGTTTCTCTACGATGGACTACCGTGGCGACAGGCGGGTGTGGTGCTCGCCGCCGCGACCCGCCTCACCGGTGCGTTCACCCAAGTGGCGGGGCACGACCGGTCGACTCGCAGGCGAACAGGAAATCAACGTGTCGGGTAACAGACTCCTCATGCTCATGCCGTACCAGCAGTTCGTCCGTAAGGCCATGGCCCAGGGCTTTCGGGTCTATTCGATCTGGGATCCGACATACGAGTCGGCCGACTATCTCAAGGAGGTCGAGGCCCTCTCCGAGGAGTTTCTCCTCACCGACTTCAGCGACGTCGCGGCGCTGCGCCGGCTGGTCGCCGAGACGGCCGCCCGCCACGGCGTGGATCACGTCCTGCACCTCGGCCGGGAGGACACCCAGTTCCCGGTCTGCGAGGAGGCACACGCGCTCGGCCTGGCGCTGAACCCGCCCGGTGCGCTGCGGTCCATCAACGACAAGGCCGAGATGCGCCGGCTGCTCCACGACCGCGGGCTGTCGCCGATGCGGACGGTCGCCGTGCCGTCGCCGGCGGGGGTGCGGGCGGCGCTCGACGGGTTCGACCTGCCGGTCGTGGTGAAGCCAACCGGGCTCGACGGCAGCCGGGCGGTGCGCCTGCTCCGCGACGCCGAGGAGCTGTCGGCGTGGACGGCGGAGCTGGCCCGCTACGGCTACGACGGGCCGGTGCTCGTCGAGGAGCAGCTGCGCGGGCCGGAATTCAGCGTCGAGGCGCTCACCGTGGCGGGGCGGCACCACATCATCGGCATCACCGCCAAGCGGCTGCTGCCGTCCGCGGAGTTCGTGGAGGCCGGCCACCTGCACCCCGCACCGCTGCCGGCGGAGCAGCGCGAGGCCATGACCGCGCTGGTGGTCGCGCTGCTGGACGGGGCCGGCTACCGGTTCGGGCCGTCGCACACCGAGATCATCCTGACGCGGCAGGGGCCGCGCGTCGTGGAGTCGCAGACCCGGATCGGCGGCGACCGCATCCCGCTGCTCGTGGAGGTGGCCACCGGTTTCGACGTGGAGTCCGCGATCTTCGAGGCGCTGCGCGGTGCGGAGGTCACACCGGTGGTCGCGAACCGGCTGGCCAGCGTGGAGTTCTTCGACATCGGCGCGGGACGGCTGGAGTCGGTCGACGGGCTCGACGAGATCCGGGCGCTGCCGTTCGTGCACGCGCTGACGTTCAAGTACGAGCCGGGCGACGTGGTTCCGACGGTGACCGACTCGGGCAGCCGGCACGGGCACGTCGTCGTGGATGCCGACTCGCCGGAGCAGGCGAGCGAGCGGATCGCCACCGTGCTGGGCCTGCTGCGCACGGTGGTACGCCCGGAGTAGTCCCGGTGCCGGGGCGCCGCGGCGCCCCGGCAGCGTCACCCGCCGGCGGGCACGATCCGCGTCTGCGCCTCGAAACGCGCACCGAGGTCACGCAGCCGGCTCTCACACTCGGCCCGCGACGGCGCGGAACCGACCACGGCGGTGAGGAAGTCCGAGGAGCCGCTGGCGCTCGGTACCAGCTCGCCCGGCCGCGCGTAGAGCCAGAACCCCCGCACCCAGGCCTGCTCGGGCGCGGCCGGCACGGAACGCACCAGGCCGGGACGCTTCATCATCAGCAGCTGGCCGGACATCTCGCGGGGCCGGGGCCGGGCTCCGCGTGCGCCGTCGGCGGGCGCGGGCAGCGGAAGGCCGAGCTGGGCCCGGGTGGCGAGCTCGCCGAGGTTGGCGCCGAACAGGACCTCGAAGACCTCCCGTACCTTCGCCCCGGCCGGCCGGACGGCTATCTCGCACAGCACCAGCCGGTCGTCCGGGGTATGGAAGATCTCCGCGTGGAAGGCGTGCTCGCGCAACCGGGTGCCGGCGGGCTTCAGGGCCGCAAGGATCCGGTCGGTCAGCTCCAGCAGCCGGTCGGTGAGCGGGTCGTCCGGGTCCAGCGTCAGGTCCACCCGGGCGCCCGGGTCCTCGCCGTAGGAGGCCAGGTCGTACTGGTACTGCGACGGCCAGGCCAGCACCGTGCGGCCGTCGGCGACGAGCCCGTCGACGTGGCACATCCGGCCCGGCACGAACCCCTCCAGCAGGACCTCCGGTTCGCCGGGTGCGGCGAACGCCGCGGCGAGACAGTCCCGCAGGGCGTCCGCGTCGGGCAGGATGCGCAGCCCGATCGAGGAGAAGCCGGCGCGGGCCTTGGCGACCAGGGGAAAACCCTGCCGGGCCGCGAACGACCGGGCCTGTTCGGGGGTACGGGCCAGCACGTGCGCCGCGGTCTCGATGCCGGCCTGCCGGGCGCGCCGCTTCATCAGTACCTTGTCGCGGAACGCCGCCACGTCGGCGGGCCACGCCCCGGGCAGGTCGAGGTGTTCCCTGAGCCGCGCGGCCGTCTCCACGTCGCCCTCGTGGTGGGCGATCACGTGGGTGACGGCGAACTTCCGCGCCAGGTCGAGGCCCCGCTCGAAGGCAAGGCCCTCGAAGTCGTCCAGCACCTCCAGGTGCGCGTACCCGAGGTTGCCGTCGGGCAACCGCTCCCCGGAGGACTCGATCTTCTCCCGGTCGGCGACGACGACGATGTCGCCGTCGTAGTCGGCGAGCCACTTCAGATAGGGGAACGGCTCGAACGGGAAGCGGTGGAGCAGGAGCACGCTCATCGCTCGGCCGTCGCCGTCAGCGCGGCCGGAACCGGCACCTCGGCCGGCCCGGCGACCTCTGCCGGGTAGGCGCGGCCGGGCCGGCCGTCGGCGGTCACCAGCCGGATGTCGATGCTGTCGCGGATGAGCCGCGCACCCCGCTCGATGGCGTCCGTGGTGTCCGACCCGGTGACGGCGACCAGGCCGAGCCGGTCCCAGTTGTCGCGCAGCGCGCGCACGGTGTCGCCCGGTGCCGCGGTGATCTGCACGGCCAGCACGCCCTCCTGTGCGGCGGCGGCCTCGGCGCCGCTGACGGACGTCACCCGCCCCGGCTCGCCGATCACGGTGCGGGTGCTCGCGCCGGCGTGCGCCACCGGCCGGTCGGGAAGCTCGTCGACCAGCCGGAACGGCCAGCCGACGGCGAGCGTGGTCAGGTCGATGCCGTACGCGCCCGCCACGAGGTCGGAGATGGCGTCACCGCCCAGCCGGTTGTGGCTCTCGATGATCCGCGGCCCGGAGGGGTCGATGCGGAGCTCGGTGTGGCACACCCCGTCGGCGAAGCCCATCAGGTCGAGGAAGCGGCTCACCCGGTCGCGCACCTGCTCCCGCACCGCCTCGGGCAGCCGGGCCGGCAGCGCGTGTCCCAGCTCGGCGAAGTGGCCGACCTCGGTGAACTTCTCGGTGATCGCCACGACCACGTGGCGGCCGGCGAAGCTGAAGGACTCGACGCTGTACTCCGGACCGTCGACGTACTCCTCCATCATGAAGTCCTGCAGCAGGTACATCGTCGAGATCCGGTCGGTCCGGGTGCCGCGCAGGCCCTGCACGTGCGCCCACACCCGGTCGATGTCGCCCGGGCCGTCGACGGAGCACACGCCGACGCTGGCGGTGGCGTCGATGGGCTTGACGATGAACGGATATCCGTGGCGCGCGCCGAACTCCGTCAGGTCCGCGCGTTCGCGCAGCAGCGCCGCGCCGACCGCCAGCGGGTCACGCTCGGCGAGGTGGCGGCGCATGGCCCACTTGTCGCGGATCCGGTGGGTCACCTCGTAGCCGGTGCCGCCGAGCGAGAACATGTCGTTGAGCCGGCCCGCGGGCTCCAGCCCCGGCTCGGTGAGCGACACGACGGCCGCGAACCCGGGGAACCGGTACAGGTCCCGGGCCGCCGCCTCGACCAGCGCCCACTCCGTGAAGTCCACGACGCGGACGATGTCCGCGAGCTGTCGCTGCTCCTCGGTGATCTTGTCCGGATGCTGCAGCAGCAGCACGTTCAGGCCGAGCTTCCTGGCCTGCACCAGGGCCTCGTCGCGGCCGCCGATGAGCAGCAACGTCCTCTCCGGGTTCATCACCTGCTCCTCACGTTGGTTGGGAACTGCAGTGGTGCCCATCAGCGGTCCGCCTCCGTCCAGACGCTCAGGTACCGCTCGCCGGTGTCGGGCAGCACGACGACGATCGTGGCGTCCTCGCCGCCCGGCCGCCGGGCCACCCGCAGCGCGGCGTGCACCGCGGCGCCGGACGAGATGCCGGCGAGGACGCCGACCCGGCGGGCCAGCCAGCCCGCGGTCGCCATGGCCTCGTCGTCGGTGACGGTCAGCACCTCGTCGATCAGGTCGACGTCGGTGGTGTCCGCGATGAAACCGCCGTTCATCCCGGGGATCGCGTGCGTCCCCGCCTCGCCCCCCGACAGCAGCGGCGAGGCGGCCGGCTCGACCGCGACCGCGCGGACGGCCGGATTGCGCTGCTTCAGGAACGCCGCGGTGCCGCTGAGCGTGGCGCCGGTGCCGACCCCGCACACCAGGGTGTCCACCCGGCCCGCGGTGTCCGCCCAGATCTCCGGACCGGTGCCCTCGAAGTGCGCGCGCACGTTGTCGGCGTTCGCGTGTTGCCGGGCGAACCAGGACCCCGGCGTCTGCCGGCAGAGCTCCTCGGCGCGGTCGACGGCGCCCTGATAACGCTGTTCGCGGGGGGTCAGCACGACCTGCGCCCCCAGCGCCCGCAGCAGCCGGATGCGCTCGGTGGTGGCGCTGTCCGGCATCACGATCACGCACCGGTAGCCGCGGTTGGCCGACAGTGCGGTCAGGGCGATACCGGTGTTGCCCGACGTCGCCTCGATGACGGTGCCGCCGGGCAGCAGCTGTCCGGCGGCCTCGGCGGCCCGCATCATCCACAGCGCCGCCCGGTCCTTGACGCTGGCGAGCGGATTGGCCGATTCGAGCTTCGCCAGCAGCCGTACGCCCGGAGGCGCACCGTCGACGGGCAGCCGGAGCAGCGGGGTGCCGCCGATCAGATCCTCGATGGAGTCGGCGATGCGGGGGCGGAGGATCTCCGCGGTGGACGTCTGGACGGGCATGGTCGATCCCAATCTCTGTCGACGGTGATTGACTGCGGACTTCTCACCAGGAGCCGGTCGATGCGGCCTGGCGCAGCAGGTCGGCGGCCGGGCGCTCGCCGGACCGGCCGGTCTGTGCGGCGACCGGCGCCAGCGCCCGGTGGCCGGCCGGCACGTCGGAGATGACCAGCGCCTGCGCGCCGATCACCGCTCCGGCGCCGATGGTCACCGGGCCGAGCACGGTGGCGTTGACGCCGAGCAGCACGCCCGAGCCGACCACCGGGTGCCGGCGTTCCCCGTCGGCGCGCAGGTTGTCCTGGCGCCAGCCGAGCGCGCCGAGGGTGACCTGGTGGTAGATCGTGACGTCGTCGCCCACCACCGCGGTCTCGCCGATGACCACGCCGGCGCCGTGGTCGATGAAGACCCGGCGACCCAGCACGGCGCCGGGATGGATCTCGACGCCGGTGAACGCGCGTACCGGCAGCATCAGCAGGCGGGCGGTGAGACGCCGGCCCCGCCGGTGGATGCGGTGCGCGAGCCGATGCGCCCAGATCGCGGTGATGGTGGGGTGCAGCAGGGCCTCGGGAAGGCTGCGGATGGACGGGTCGCGGGCCAGAACGGTCCGCAGGTCCTCCAGCAGGATCCGGAGCAGGCCCGGCGGTGTGCTTGCTGGCACTGTCTCCACCGTCCGCCCTGGGTCAGTAGTTCGGTCGCTTGCAGAGCAGGTCCCGGTGTCCCACGATCTCCGGCTGGTAGACCCGCTCGTTCCACAGGTCCGGGTCGACCGGCTCGAGCGCGATCGACACGACGCCCTCGTCGCAGCCGAACGCGCTGCGCACCGCCCGGGTGATCTCGGCGATCAGCTCCGACCGCTGCGCCTCGCTGAGCTCCGCGGGGAAGTGTTTGATGCTCACGTGCGGCATGCCGGCCTCCTTGGCTGCGGTGGGTTGTCCCCGGCGCCGGCGGCGCCGGCCGGGGTGGTGCCGGCGGTGTCCACGTCGATGTCCAGCAGGTCCTCGACCCGGCGCACGAGCCGCCGGGTGTCCTCCGCCGAGGCGCCGCTGACGATGACGTAGCCGTGCCGGGTGCGCCAGTCCACGATCCGCGGAATCGGATCGCCCGGCGCGAACGGGAAGCTCAGGTCGTGCACGAACTCGCACGCCCGCGCCGCGTCCAGGCCCTGCACCGAGCGCAGCACTCCCACCGGGAGGTCGAAGTAGTGGATCCGCGCGGTCCGGTCGCCGGTCGCCGGGCTCAGCGGCCCGCCGTCCATCGCCTCGAAGATCGAGCGTGGCAGGTCGAAGCCGCTGGACAGGCCGACCAGCTGCGGGATCTTGTCGCCGCCGAGCCGGGCCTGCGACTCGACGATCCGCGGACCGTCCGGTGTCAGCTTCACCTCGGTGTGCGCCGGGCCGGTCTGGTAGCCGGTGATGTCCAGCATGGCCACCACCAGCTCGGACATCGCGGCGGTGTCCGGCGACGGCGGCTCCGGGTGCACGTGGCCCATCTCGACGAACAGCGGGGGCGGGCCGAGCAGCTTGCGGGTCACCCCGATCACGTGATGGACGCCGCGCACGCTGACGGTCTCCACGCTGAACTCGGGGCCGCGCAGATACTCCTCGATCAGCACCGGGCCGGCGTATCCGTAGGACTCGAGCAGTGCGCCCCAGCCGGGCAGCTCGCCGGCGTTCTCCAGCAGCAGCACGCCGCGGCTGCCGGACAACTCGGTCGGCTTCACCACGACCGGCAGCGAGAAGCCGTCGAGCAGCGCCGCCACGTCCTGCCACCGGTCCGCGTGCGCGAACCGCACGGGGGACAGGCCGTGCCGGTCGAGCGCCTGGCGCAGCGCGAGCTTGTCGTTGAGCAGCCGGACCGAGCCGGGGGAGTTGACCGCGAGGCCGAACTCCTCGGCGACCCGGTAGGTGAGCAGCATGCTCTCCTCGGCGCCGAAGTGGCACAGCACGTCGGGGCCGAACCGCGCGACCGCGTCGCGCAGCACGCCGGTGAACTCCTCCGGGTCGTCGAAGTCGGCGAGCCGCAGCGTCACCGCGGCGTCGGCCAGGTCGGCGAGGTACCGCTCGGCGGCGTCGCCGAAGATCCTCGCGGCCACCTTCGGATCCCAGATCGCGTAGATCTCGAAGCCGCACCGGCTGGCCTTCGGCAGGTAGTCGAGGTAGGGCATCACCATGACGGCCCGGGTCATCGCGTCGCTCCCGTCGGCTGCCCGGCGGGGACGACGGTGTGCACCTTCACCGCGTCGCGTACCCGGCGTTCGAGCTGATCAAGATCTTCGGGGGTCGCCGCGTCGATGAAGAACGTGACGGCCCGGTCCTCCGCGCTGCGCAGCACCTCGAGGGCGGCGCCGCGGTCCTTGAGCACGAGCACGGCGCGCAGCGTCGGCGGGTCGTCCGGGTGCCCGGCGGGGATCCGCGGCCAGGGGCCGTTGTCGCCGGTCCAGGTGGCCTGCACGCCGGGCCAGTCGACGGTCACGTCCTCGAGGATGCCGGGCTCGTTGCGCAGGTACACCTGACGGGCGTACCGGCGCGGCGCCGGGTACGAGGCCGGTTCGCCCAGGGCGATCCGGATGATCTCCGGCTCCAGCGGGACGCCGGTGACCAGCTCGTAGAGCACCATGAGGCCGCCGCCCGGGGTACGGGCCGCCACCTCCATCAGGAAGGGTCGTCCCGCGTCGTCCAGCCGCCATTCCGCGTGCACGACGCCGTCCTCGAACGCCAGCGCGGTGAGCATGCGCTGGTTCGCCTGGAGGAGGGCGTCGCATTCGCCGCGGACGTGGTGCGGCACCGAGTGCGCCACCTCGACGAACGTGCTGTCGAAGGCCTCCGTCGTCTCCTTGCGGGTCACCGAGGCCAGGAGCGTGGTGCCGTCCTGCACCAGGCACTCCACCGAGAACTCCTGACCGACGACCTTGTCCTCGACCAGGACGGTCTCGTGCGCGGGGTAGCCGGCCAACTGCTCGAGGAGCTCGGCGGAGTCCCGCACGGCCACCACCCCGGAGCTGGAGTGCCGGGCCGCCGGCTTCACGACGGCCGGGAAGCGCACCCCGGTGCCGTCGAAGGCGGCGCGGCGCGCCGCGGGCAGCACCACCGACGGCGGGCTGAACTGCGGCAGGTACCAGCGTTGCAGGTACTTGCTGCGGCACGCCCGGGTGGCCCGCAACCCGGGCGTCGGCAGCCCCAGCGCGTCGGCGAGCAGCCCGGTCGCCTCGACGACGGTCTCGCCCGCCGACTGGACACCGACGATGGTGTACCGCTGGCGCCACTGCTGAGCCGCCGCGACCGTGCCCGCGATGAAGGCGCCCTCGACGTTGAAGTCGCCCTCCACGAAGGCGATCTCGTCGATGGCGGCCGCCGGGTGGCCGGGGGTGTCGAGGCCGGCGAGCGCCGGCTCCCGCCACGCCTCACCCGTGATCACCAGGATCTTGAGGCCGCGCGCGGCCAGCTCGGTCAGGTAGCGCGGGTTGCGGCAGATGATGGAGAAGGCGCCCGTCAGGATGAAGGCCTTGGGTGGTGCGTGCGACATGGTGTACTCCCTCAGGATTCATCGGGTGGGACCGTCGACGTCCGGTACCGGGCGAGCACCCGGTCCACGATCTGTTCCGCGGAGCCCAGGTACCGCGCCGGGGTCAGCAGCTGCCGCAGCTCCGGCCCGTCGAGCTTGCCGGCCAGCTCCGGCGCCGCGAGCAGGTTGTCCTCGAAGCCGGCCGCGTCGGTCAGCGCGAGGCGGGCGAGCAGCTTCTTGGCCGTGGCCTTGCCCAGCACGGGCGCGAGCACGACGCCGAGCCGCTCCGAGACGATGGTCCCCCCGGTGAGCGCCAGATTGCGGCCCAGCCGTTCGGGAAAGACCTGCAGGCCGCCGGTCAGCTCGGCGGCCGTCGCCGCCGCGCCGCCGGTCAGCCGCAGGCACTCGCGCAGCGGCTGCCACTCCGCGTGCCAGCCCCCGGCCGAACGCTCGTCCTCGGCCAGCATCGACTGGGCGAGCACGGTGGCGTACGCCGGCACCTGGCGGGCCGCCGACATGATGAGGGTGGCCAGCACCGGGTTGCGCTTCTGCGGCATGGCCGACGACTCGCCCCGGCCCTCGGCGACCGGCTCCGCGACCTCGGCCACCTCCGTACGGGACATGCCCTGCACGTCGAGGGCCAGCTTGCCGAGGGCGCCGGTGACGAAGGCGGACACCGCACCGATGTCGGCGAGCGGCGTGCGCAGCGCGTGCCACGGCGCCGCCGGTTCGGTGAGCTCCAGCTCCTCGGCGAACACGGCGGTCAGTTCGAGGCCGTGTGCGCCGCCCGCGGCGCCCCGGCCCGCGGTCGCGGCGTACTCCACATAGGAGGCCAGAGTGCCGGCCGCCCCGCCGAGCTGCGCGGGCAGGCCGTCGGCGGTGAGCCGGCGCACCCGGTCCAGCGCGTCCAGGACGAGGGTGAGCCAGCCGGCCGCCTTCAGCCCGAAGGTGATCGGCACGGCGTGCTGGGTGAGGGTCCGCCCGGCCATCGGGGTGTGCCGGTGCGTGTCCGCGATCGCCGCGATCGCGCCGGCGCAGCGCACCAGGTCGTCCTCGACCGCCTTGAGGACCCGCGCGGCGAGCAGCATCGCCGCCGAGTCCAGCACGTCCTGGCTGGTTCCGCCCCGGTGCACGAACTCGGCCGCCGCCGGGTCGATCCGGCTGACCTGCGCCGCGAGCACCTGCACCAGCAGCACCACCGGGTTCGCGGCGCCGCGCGACCGCGCGCTCAGCGCGGCCAGGTCCACCGACTCGGCGCGGGCGGCGGCGGAGATCGCCGTCACCGACGACCACGGTATGACGCCCAGCCGGGCCTGCGCCCGGGCCAGCGCGACCTCGACGTCCAGCATGGCCTGCAGCCAGGCCTCGTCGCTGACCAGGTCCGCGGCGCGGGTGCCGGCCCAGACCGGGGCCAGCAGGCCCGCGTCGGTACCCGGCGGACGCCCGCTCACCACGTGCTCCGCCCGCTGCCGCCGACCTCGGCCTGCCCGGCACGCAGCCCCGGCGGCACCGCGACGGACAGGGCCGCCCGGGCGATCGCGTCGGCGTCGCCGAGCATCACCGAGTCGACACCCGGCCGCGCACCGGCGGCGGTCGCCCAGTGCACGGTCTCGGTCGGCACGCCGTAGGCGAACACCCGGGGGTTGGCCGCGCCGGCGTCGTCGACGAGGTGGTACGGGGCGCCGCTGACCGCGAGCCCGCCGGACTGGTAGCCGCCGCCGGTGGCGTCGGGCACCGAGTAGGTGCGGCACCTGCGCGATCGCATCAGGTTGCGCAGCAGCGGATCCTCGGTGTGCCGGATGTCCACCACGGGCAGCCGGGCATCGATCAGGGTCCCTACCTCGACCTGCGAGCCGGTGACGGCCGACGCGCCGACCAGGAACGCGGAGTCGCCGGCCCGCACCTGCATGCCGGGGCCGAGCACGCGTACGACGTCCGCCTCGATCAGTGCGATCAGCTCCTCGATCCGGCGGGCGGGCGGCCCGATGGACAGATATGCGTTCAACGGTGTGTACCAGTCGCGCAGCTCGTCCCGATAGGACGTACCGGTCAGCCCGGCGTGGTCGACGATGAGCCGGATCTCGTTGCGGATGTCCCGCAGTGCGTCCAGTGCGGCCTTGACCGGGTCGCTGACGTTGCCGCCGCGGGCCTGCGCCACGTCGTCGCCGAGCAGCCTCAGCAGCCAGCCCCGGAACTCGGCGGGCGAGGAGAACTGCCGCCCGCGGTGCGGGTGTGCCACCGCCGACCAGTCCCAGCGCCGGTCCTCGCCGATGCCGGCGTCGCGCAGGAGCCCGGGCACGTTGTCCGCGCCGGCCTCGATGAACCGGGAGCGGAACGCGTCCGCGGCGGCCCGGCCGTCCTGCCGGGCGACGAGGGCCGCGTAGTACACGAGCTCCACCTCGCGGGCGATCAGCGGCCACACCTCGGCACGCAGCGTCGCCGGTCGCCCCGCCCGGGCACGGGCACGGAACCGCTCGATCACGTCGCCGGTCAGGAAGACCGGCTGGTGCCGCCCGGACGCGCCCTTCTCGTTCTCGCCCCTCGCGTGGTACGGGACCCCCCGCCGGGACCCGGCATAGATCACCGGCTCGTGCCCGGAGGCGCGGTAGACCAGGCCGCCGCCGGTGGACTCGAAACGGCCGCCACGGTCGCAGGTCAGCGTCGCCACGTAGTCGAAGAAGTTCAGGCCCAGCCCGCGCAGCGCCACCCGTTCGCCCGGCGCCACGGCGCTCAGGTCGACCTCGGCGGGGCTCGCCGGCGGCACGTACGTCAGGCCCCGCGCGGCCGCGAGGTCGCCGAGCCGGCGTTCCTGCGGCCCGGGCGGCATGTCCACGTGGCCCTGCGCCAGCGCCACCGCCGACAGCCGGGTGACGGTGGACCCGTCGGCCAGGTGCAGCGTCAGCGTGCCGTCGGCCTCCTCGTCGAGGGAGGTCGCGGTCTGCGCGTACCGGCGGATCGTCACCCCCGGCGGCGTGGTGTGGCAGATCCGGCTCAGGACCCAGGTCAGGTAGTGGCCGTAGAACGCCCGCGAGGGGTACGAGTCCGGGCCCAGCGTCCGGGCCTCGGCGAGCACCTGCTCGGGGCGCTCGTCGAACGGCTCCATCAGCAGCAGTTCCTTGGCCCACTCGTAGAGGCTGGGCCCGGGGCGGATGGGGCCGGCACAGGTCACCGACTCGTCGGTGAACACCGTCACCTGCGACGCGATCGTGTTCATCAGCAACGTGGGCGACTGCGTGCTCGTCCACACTCGACCGCCGGTCTCGATGAACGGATCCACCACGTGCACCACGATGTCACGCGACAGGTCCGCGGCGTTGGCACAGAGCCGTTCCACCACGCACACGCCGCGCGGACCGGCACCCACCACACCTATGTCGAGGGGACCGACGTCGTCGTACGTCTCTATACCAGCGCTGCGCAATTCGGTCTCCCTACAGGGTCGGCAGGGCCGGTCGGCCGTTGCTGAGCACGGCCGACGGCCGAGAGGTGCCGCGGTTGTCAGTTGGCTGTGTTGCAGGCGGCCGGCGTGCGCCGTGGTTCAGCGCCCGGCAGCGGCCTCGACGCCCAGCCGGTGCCGGACCGCGGCCGCCAGGTCGTCGACGCCGGGCACGGTGAGGACGCCGTAGTGATCCGCCGGGAGGTCGATGACCTCGGGGGCCCGCGCCGGGTACCGGCCGGGGTCCGCCAGCGGCGACGGTGCGTCGCCCCGGGCCGGGAAGATCGTGACGGGCGCCTCGATCCGGCGCGGAACGCCGGCCTCGGAGGCATCGTCGAGCGGGTAGGTCTGCTCGACGATCCGCACGATCCGGGCCACCAGGTCGGCGTCCAGGTGCGGGAACGTGTCGACGACGAACGCGATGAAGCCGGCCCGGTCGACGACCGTGTCCAGGCACTCGGCGACCCGGGCACCGGTGTCGGTGCCGCCGAAGACCGAGAAGAGGATCGCCAGGAACGTGCGGTCGGCGTAGCTCGGCGGGCCGCCCCGCGCCGCGCCGCGTGCCGCGCCCTGCGGCGAGCCGGGTGCGATCAGGAACAGGTTCTCCACCTGCCGGCCGGAGCGTTCGAGCTGATAGGCGGCCTCGAACGCGACCCGGGCACCGAAGGAGTACCCCCAGAGCGTGTACGGCCCCTGCGGCTGGACCCGGGTGATGACCTCGATGTCCGCGGCGGCCATCTCGCTGAGCCCCGCGTACGGGGTCTCGCCCTTGTTGATCCCGTACGCCAGGACGCCGAAGAACGGCCGGTCGAGCTCGACCCGCTCGGCCAGCGGCCGCAGGTTCATCACGTAGCCGCCCAGGCCGGGCCAGCAGAAGACGGGCGACCGGGTGCCCTCCGGGCGCAGCGGCACCAACCGGGCCGGCCGGCGCCCGGTGCCGTCGTCGACCCGGCGGGAGAGCTGCTCGATGGTCGGCGCCTCGAACAGCACCTGCAGCGGAAGCGAGCTGCGGAACTGCCGGTTGATCCGGTTGATCAGGCTCACCGCGATCAGCGAGTCGCCGCCCGAGGCGAAGAAGTCGTCCCGGACCGAGGCCTCGGCGCGCCGCATCACCTGCTTCCAGATGTCGCGGATCCGGGCCTCGGTCGGCGTACGCGGTGCGATGTGCGGCCGGTCGGCGGCGTGCTCGGCGGGCAGCTCGAGCCCCGCCAGCGCCACCGTGTCGATCTTGGAGTTGGGGGTGAGTGGCAGCCGGTCCAGCACGACTACCCGGTTCGGCAGCATGTAGTCGGGCAGGAAGGTGATCAGGTCGTCCCGGATGATCTCCGTCGGGCCCTTCATGTGCACGACGTCCTCGTTCATCCCGA
Organism: Actinoplanes sp. NPDC049118; assembly: GCF_040648555.1. Taxonomy (NCBI): domain Bacteria; kingdom Bacillati; phylum Actinomycetota; class Actinomycetes; order Micromonosporales; family Micromonosporaceae; genus Actinoplanes; species Actinoplanes sp. NPDC049118. Next base: position 25,764 of record NZ_JBEZDY010000025.1, on the reverse strand, counting down.
TGCTGCGGAGCTGTTCGTCGCTGACCCGCCCGCCGACGGCGAAGTAGGACGGGCCGACGGGCAGGCCGCGGGCGTGCAGGATGGCCGCGAGCCGCTGCGCGGACGGCAGGTCGTCGCCGGTCTTCGAGCTGTATCCCGAGGACATGAGGCCCAGCCGCGCGTCGTTGGACTGCAGGTGGTGCAGCCGGCGGCCGAGTTCGAGGTAGCTGAGCCAGCCGGCCGGCGGCCTGCTGACCAGCGAGACGCCGAAGCTCGAGCGCCGGTAGACCTGCTGGTTGATGGCGATGACGTGGCGCTGCAGGACGATGTCGTCGCCGACGGCCTCCAGCGCGCCGTCCGCGTACCGGTACAGGCCGGCGGGCAGCCCGCCGACCTTGCCCGGGTGTGCCTGCACGTAGACGTCGGCCGGGTGCTCCGGTCGGGTGCCGGCGAACGGCACCACCTCGAACGTGCCGAGGTAGTGGTCGTCCTCGGCGCACTCCAGGTGTTCGCGCACCCCGGGTGCGTACCCGTGTGCCCGGATGTCCAGGCCGTGCCGGGGAAGGACCCGCTCGAAGAGGCCGACCATGTGGCCGGCCTCGATCTCCAGGACCTCCTGGATGTTGTTGCGGTACACGGGCTCGACGGCCCGCCGTCTGCCGACGAAGTGCACGCGCAGCCGGGCGGGCGCCGACCCGGCCGCGGCCCGGATCAGCATCAGCTGGTGCCGCACGGGATGGTAGTAGTAGAAGCCCGGCCTCAGGCCGGCGACGCCGTCGATCTCCAGGTAGAGCTGCGTCGCGTAGAGCGCACCGGGTGAGGCGTAGCCGTACTTGGGCAGCAGCCGTTCGGTGCTGACGTACTGTCCGAAGTAGCGCAGGATCTCGCCGAGCCCGGCGCCGGTCAGCGTCGCGACGTCGCGGCCCGGAGCGCCGGCCACCCGCTGCCCCAGCAGGCGCAGGATGTCGGCCTTGGTGACCTCACCACCGTCGAAGAAGCGGTAGGTCTTGCGGGCGAACACCCGGCGCCACTGCTGCGCGCTGGGCTGTTTGCCGGGCAGGTCGACCACGGGCTTGCCGCGCAGCTGCGCGGCCGTCCGGCAGCCGTCGTTCGACAGCTGCGCCCGGGTCTGCAGCCGGCCCTGCTTGGACAGGTGGTGCGCGCCGTGGTTGCCCTGGTCCATCAGGGCGGCCTCTCTGGGGTTGAGCTCGACGAACGCGACGAGGTTCGGCGACCCGGTGCGCGGGTCGTCGCGGACCACCGCCGCCGCGCGCCGGACCCAGCCGTGGGTCTCGATCGCCAGCCGGATCTCGTCCAGCTCCACCCGGAAGCCGCGCAGCTTCACCTGGTTGTCGGTGCGGCCGGCGAACTGCACGGTGCCGTCGGCGTTCCACGAGCCGAGGTCGCCCGTGCGGTAGAGCCGGTCGTGGCCGCGGTCCGCGCGGAACGGGTTGACGACGAACTTCTCCGCGGTCAGCTCCGGCCGGTGCAGGTACCCCCGCGCCAGCTGCACGCCGCCGATGTGGATCTCGCCGACCTCGCCGGGCGCCACCGGGCGGCCGTCGCGGTCCAGCAGGTAGAACTCGGTGTCGTGCGCGGGCGTCCCGATCGGGATCGCCCGCGCCGCGCCGTCGGCGACGCTGCGCCGGTCCACGGTGAAGGCGGACGCGTTGATGGTGGCTTCGGTGGGGCCGTACAGGTTGGTGAGCGTGCATCCCGGCAGGGCCGAGACGAACCGCCGGGCCAGGTGCCGGGAGAGCGCCTCCCCGCCGCTGAAGACCTGCACCAGCGAGGTGCAGCCGGACAGCTTCCCGGTGTCCAGCAGCGCCTGCAGCAGGGTCGGCACGCACTGCAGGGTGGTGACGCCGTGCGCGTCGACGGCGGCGATCAGCCGCTCCGGGTCCCGGTACAGCCCGGGGCCCATGACGACCTGGCTGCCGCAGGCCGCGGCCAGCATCTCCCACTGCGCGGCGTCGAAGCTCAGCGGGGTCTTCTGCAGCACGATCCGGTGCCGGTCGATGCCCTGGGTCTGCTCGAGCCAGCGCAGCTGACCGACGATGGCGCCGTGCTCGATCATCACACCCTTCGGCTTTCCCGTGCTGCCGGAGGTGTAGATGACGTAGGCCAGCTGATCCGGCCGGGGCCCGATCTCGAACTCGTCCGCCGCGGTCGAACCGAGCCACAGGTCCTCGACGGTGACGACGGTCGTACCGTGCGGTGCCAGCGCGGCGGCCTGCGCCCGCAGGCGGCGTGGCGTCACGATGACCGCCGCGCCGGAGTCCTCGATCATGTACGCCAGCCGGTCCCGCGGGTACTCCGGCGACAGCGGCAGGTAGGCGCCGCCGGCGAACAGGATGCCCCAGACGCCGACCATGAGCTCGACCGACGGGTCCCCGAACAGCCCGACACAGGAGTCCGGGCGCACCCCGATCCGCCGCAGGTGGCGGGCCACGGCCGTACTGCGCCGGGCGAGCGCGCGGAAGGTGAGGCCGGCGGCGTCGGCGATGACCGCGAGGCTCTCCGGCCGGGCCCGCACCTGGTCGAGGAGCAGGTCGGGCAGGCTGCGGGCGGTCCGGCCGGCGCCCTCGGGGCCCGGGTCCCGCTCGGTCCTGGCCCCCGCCGGCATGTCCGCGGTGGTCATCTCGCCGGGATTGCCGAGGTGGCCGGCGCCTCGTCGACGGCGAGGGTGCCGACGGCGCTCATCGGACGTCCCAGCCCCATGCCCAGCATCTCCATCCGGCCCATCAGGGCGGCGAAGTCGGCCGGCAGCAGGGCCTGCTTGCCGTCGCAGAGGGCCCGCTCGGGATTGGTGTGCACGTCGATGATGAGGGCGTCCGCGCCGGCCGCCACCGCGGCGAGCGCCACCGGCTCGACAAGCGTCGGTACCCCGGTGGAGTGGCTCGGGTCCACCATGACGGGCAGGTGGGAACGCTGCTTCATCAGCGCCACCGCGGAGATGTCCAGGGTGAACCGGGTGGCCTGCTCGAAGGTCCGGATGCCGCGCTCGCAGAGGATCACCTGATCGTTCCCTTCGGCAAGGATGTACTCGGCGGCCGACAGCACCTCGTCGACCGTGCACCCGAACCCGCGCTTGAGCACGACGGGCAGGCCGGTCGCGCCGGCCTCGCGGAGAAGTTCGAAGTTCTGCATGTTCCGGGCGCCGATCTGCAGCGCGTCGGCGACCACGGCCACCTGCTCGACGTGCCGAGGATCGACCACCTCGGTCAGCACCGGCAGCCCGACGCTGCGGCGGACGTCCGCCAGCAGGGCCAGGCCCGACCACTGCATGCCCTGGAACGCGTACGGCGACGTGCGCGGCTTGAAGGCGCCGCCGCGCAGCCCCACCGCGCCGCAGCGGGCGACGACCTGGGCGACGGTGCCGAGCTGTTCGGCGCCCTCGACCGCGCACGGACCGGCGAAGACCGCGATGCGCCCGTCGCCGACGTCGGTCGGGCCGATCGAGACGACCGTGCCGGCCGGGCGCAGTTCGCGGCGGCCGAGCCGGAACCCCCCGCTGGACTGGACGACGGCCGTCGGCGCCGCGAGACGCAGCGTGGCGGGCGACGGCCGGGCCGGGCCGGTGGAGACGATGACGGGGGAGGGCCCCAGCCGGTGCGCCGCCGTCTCGTCACCGTGCAGCTCGAGGTGGGCGACCCAGGCGTCGAGGTCGGCCTGCGGCGTGGTGGGCTTGAAGACGTAGAGCCTCTCGATGCCGGACATGCCTGCTCCATAAGGTTGACGGACAGAAAAACGTCGGGCGGGACCGGCCGTGGCCAGTCCCGCCCCGACGTTCGGGTGTGTTGCTCAGCTGAAGTCGAAGCCCCGGTTCCTCGACCGCTTCAGCTCGAAGAAGGACGGGTACGCCGCCAGTTCCCGGGCCGCGTCGAACAACCGGGCGGCCTGCTCGCCGCGGGGGATCGAGGTGAGCACCGGCCCGAAGAACGCGGTGCCCTCCAGGTGGATCGTCGGAGTGCCGACGTCGTCGCCGACCGCCTCCATGCCGTCGCGGTGGCTCTGCCGCAGCGCCTCGTCGAACTCGGTGCTGTCCGCGGCGGCGGCCAGGTCGGCGGGCAGGCCCACCTCCGCGAGGGACTCGGCGATGACGACCGCGTGGTCCTTGTTGCCCTGCGGGTGGATCCGGGTGCCCATCGCCGTGTACAGGTCGCGCAGCACCCCCTCGCCGGCGTGCTGCGCCGCGGCGACGGCGACCCGGACCGGGCCCCAGGCCCGGTCGCAGAACTCGCGGTACCAGGGCTCGATCTCGCGGTGCTCGTTGAGCACCGCGAGGCTCATCACCCGGAACCGGACGTCGATGTCTCGGTGCTGCTCCACCTCCAGGATCCATCGCGACGTCACCCAGGCGAACGGGCAGACGGGGTCGAAGTAGAAGTCCACGCCGGTCCGTGTGGTCATGCGGTTGCTCCTCGTTGCTGGTCGACTGCTGCGGCCGGGTCGGTGCGGTGCGGATAGGCCGTGGCGACCGCCAGGAAGGCGTCGTTCTCCCGCGCGTCGCCGACGGAGACCCGAACGCCCTCGTCGCCGATGGCGCGGACGTTGACGCCCTGCGCGGCGCACCGCGCAGCGAAGTCGGCCGATGCCCCGCCCAGCCGCAGCCATAGTAGGTTCGCCTCGCTGGCCGGCACCGCCCAGCCCGCGTCGAGCAGCGCGCCGCGGACCCGCTCGCGCTCCCGCACGGTCGATTCGACCCGCGCCAGCAGCTCGCCCTCGGCCAGCAGCGAGGCGCGCGCCGCGACCTGCGCCAGGTGGTTGACGCTGTACGGCAGCCGGGTCTTCGCCACCCGCTCGGCGACCGCCGGGTGCGCCACCAGGTATCCCACCCGCAGCGCGGCCAGGCCGAAGGCCTTCGAGAAGGTGCGCAGGACGACCACGTTGGGCCGGTCGAGGGTGAGCGCGTCCGGCACGTCGGTGTCGCGGACGTACTCCCGGTACGCCTCGTCGAACACCACCAGGCAGTCCGCCGGCACCCGGTCCAGGAACTCCTCCACCTCGGCGCGCCGTACCACCGTTCCGGTGGGGTTGTTGGGGTTGCAGACGAGGATCAGCCGGGTCCGGGGCGTCACCGCCGCTGCCATCGCGGCGAGATCGTGGCGTTCGTCGCGCAGGGGCACCGCGACCGGGCGCATGCCGGCAAGCTTCGCCAGGGTCGGGTACGCCTCGAAGGAACGCCACGCGAAGACCGCCTCGGCGTCCGGCTCGGCGACCGCGGCGAAGAGCATCTGGGCGACGCCGACCGAGCCGGCGCCGACCACCACCCGATCCGCGGGCACGCCCAGCCGGCCGGCGATGTCGCCGGTGAGGCCGGTGACCGCGCCGTCGGGGTAGCGGTTGACCTCACCGACGGCGGCCCGGACGGCCTCGGCCACCGACGGCAGCGGCCCCTGCGGCGACTCGTTCGCCGCGAGCAGGTACGCGTGGCCGTCGGCGGCGTGCGCGACCGGCCCGGGCCGGAACACGGGCAGGCCGTCCAGCACCGGCCGCATCCGCGGCTGGACTGTGTTCATCGTCGGACCTTCCATTCAGGACGGACGTGGTCGTGGGCCGTAGGTGCCGGCCGGGCACGGGGGCGGACCCGGCCGGCACCGCGGGCGGATCAACCGGCGGCGGAGGTGATGACGCTCGCGACGGCGAGGCCCGTGCTCTGCCGCTCGCCGACGTACTCGGAGAGGTTGCTGTACCGCTCCCGCAGCGCGCGCTTGAGGACCTTGCCGGTGACGCCGCAGGGGATCGACTCGACGATCTCCAGCAGCGACAGCTCCGGGTGCCCGGCCTCGCGCAGCGCCTCGTTGGCCTGCTTGAGCAGCGCGTACGGGTCGGCGCCGGCCTCCTCCGAGGTGACGACGCCGACGGCGACGGTCTCGGTGCCGAGCCGGCCCGCGACGACCGCGCAGTCCTGGATGCCGGGCACCTCGCTGAGCAGCCGCTCCTCCATGAGGATCGAGTAGCCGACGCCGTTCGCGGTCTCGATCGCGTCGACCGCCCGGTCCACGTGGTAGAAGTTGTTCTCCTCGTCCCGGTAGACCATGTCGCCCGGCGTCCAGTACCCGCCGAGCCGGCTGCGGTACGTGGTGTCCATGTCGTTCCAGTAGCCGGCGGTGATCGCCGGGCCGCGGGCGCCGAGCAGGCCGACCTCGTTCACGTCCGCCTCGGTGCCGTCCTTGCGCAGCACGGCGACCTCGGACACGCCGACCGGCTTGCCGACGCAGCGGTCGTTGCGCTTGGACGCCAGCGTCCGGGTCTGCAGCAGGACGCCCCAGCCCAGCTCGGTGGTGCCGAGCCGGTCCAGGAACGACGACGGCGGCAGCTCCGGGCTGCGGTGTGCGAGCAGCTTGCGCATGTGCGCCTCGTGCACCGCGTCCGCCGTGGTGACCCAGACGTTCACCGTGTCGAGCACGCCGGGCTCCAGGTCGAGCGCGGCCAGGTCGGCGCAGGCGTGCCCGAAGGCCATCACCGACGTCGGCTGGTGCTCCTTGATCGCGGCGACCATCTCCTCGCCGCTCGGGTCGAACAGCGGGACGATCGGCGTGCCGCCGAAGATCGCGTAGGTGAGGTAGTGGATGGCGCCCAGGTGCGACTGGGGCAGCGCCGCCAGCATCACGCCGCCGGCGCCCAGGGTGGGGTCGGGCCGGGTGAGCCGGAACCGCGGGCCCGCCGTGCTGGAGCGGTGGGTCTGCGTGACCGGCTTCGGCAGGCCGGTGGTGCCGGACGAGTGCAGGATGGAGACCGGGTCCTCGGGGGCGTGGCGGTAGCGGGCCGACTCCGGCAGCTCGTTCGCGGGCGGCGCCGGCAGCTCCTCCAGCAGCTGGACCCAGCGCAGGTCGGGCAGGTCCTTGACGTCCTCGGCGACGACCGCCAGGTGTGCGCGGTCGGTGTAGATGCCGACCGGGCTGGTCCGGCGCAGCAGGCTGGCGGCGATCTCCCGCGGTGCCTTGCTGTTGATCAGTACGGCGATGGCGCCGATCTGCGCCAGCGCGTAGTAGTGCACCGAGTAGGCGAAGAAGTCCTTCATGTAGACCGCGACGCGGTCCCGCGGCCGTACGCCCTTCTCCAGGTACCACACCGACCAGCTCTGGGCGAGCTGGTCGAGCTGGAGCAGGCTGAAGTCGGTCTGCAGCTCGCCGTCGGTGTTGGTCAGCGGGCGCCCCGACCGGATGAACGCGACCTCCGGGTGCGGGTTCGCCGCGATCGCCGACTTGAGCAGGTTTCCACCGCCCACCCGCTCGTCCGCCGCGAACGCGTTGCGCTGCGCCCTGGTCAGGATGGCTTTCTCGGACAACGACATGGTTTTCCCTCCGTAGTTGTGGGTGTCGTGCTGTGCTACGACGCGGGGACGCTCGCCGCGGCCAGGCGGGCGGCCCGCTCGCGCAGTGCGGTCCGGTCCGGCTTGCCGACCCCGATCAGCGGCATCGCGGGCAGGTGCTCCAGGCGCTCCGGCAGCTTGTGCCGGGCCAGCCCGCGGTCCAGCAGCAGCCGGCGCACCTGGCCGAGGTCGGGCGGCGTTCCGTCGGCCACCACGAACAGGCAGGCGATCTCGCCGTAGACCGGATGCGGCATCGCGACGGCCGCGGCGGCCGTCACCGTGGGCAGCTCCAGGCTCAGCTGCTCCAGCTCCTCCGCGCTGATCTTCTCGCCGCCGCGGTTGATCAGGTTCTTGATCCGGCCGGTGACCTCGAGGTTGCCGTCCCGCCGCAGCCGGACGAGGTCGCCGGTGCGGTAGAAGCCGTCGGCGGTGAACGCCCGGCCGGTGGCCGGCTCGTCGCGGAAGTACCCGGCGACCGTGCTGGGCCCCCGGGTCAGCAGCTGCCCCACCTGCCCGTCGGGCACCGGCCGCCCGTCCTCGTCGACGATCAGGATCTCGTCGCCCGGGCACGCCGGACGCCCCTGTGAGGTGAACGTCGTCTCGTCGGGATCGTGCAGGCGGGTGAAGTTCGCCAGCCCCTCGCTCATCCCGTACACCTGCTGGATCACGCAGCCGAAGGCGTCCTTCGCCCGTGCGGCCAGCGCCGCGTCGAGCCGGGCGCCGCCGACCTGCAGGACCGCCAGCGACGAGACGTCGTACCCCGCGGTGGGCAGGCAGTTCACCCACTGGGTGACCAGCGCCGGCACCGCCGCGGTGTGTGTCACCCGCTCCCGCTCGATCAGCGCCAGGGTGCCCTGCGGATTCTCGGCACCGCCGAGCACCACCGTGCCGCCCGCGGACAACGTGCCGATGATCCCCGGGTAGGCGAGGACGAAGGTGTGCGTGGCGGGCATGACCGCGAGGTAGACGGTGTCCGCGGACACCCCGGCCACCGCCGCGGTGCTCGCCACGACGTAGCCGTAGTCCTCGTGGGTGCGGCCCATCAGCTTGGGCGGCCCGGTGGTCCCGCTGGACAGCAGGAACAGCGCCGCATCGCCGGGTTCCGGCGGCGTGACGGCGGCGGGCGCGCCGTCGGTGTCGCCGGGCCGCGCCGGGTCGCAGAGGCCGATCAGGTCGATCGTCTCCGCCGGGTCCCCGCCCGCCACCCCGGCCACCAGCACGTGTGCGAGCGACGGGTGCTTCGGGCGGAGCCGCCGGACCGCGCCGAGCTGGTCGGAGTGCCGGGTCCGGCCGGGCACGGCGATCGCCGTCGGCTCGGCCCGGTCCAGGATCCGCTCCAGCTCGTACGCGCCCAGGTTCGGCGGGGTCAGCACCGGCGGGGCGCCGATGCGCAGCAGGGCCAGCACCAGGGCGACGTACTCGACGGTGTTGGGCAGCTGGACCACGACCGGGTCGCCGGCCTCGATGCCCAGCGCAACCAGCCGCCGCGCCACCCGGTCCACTGTGGCGGCCAGCTCGCCGTAGGTCACCCGGCGGTCCCCGGCGACGAGCGCACACCTGCCGGGGTCCTGCTGGTAGATCGTGGTGCCCAGCGGGACGGGACGCCACCATCCGACGTCCCGGTACTCCTGTGCCCGGTCCGCCGGCACCCGGGGAATCTCGATGCCGGGTCGCCGCCGGTCGGCGACCGGGTCCGCCTCTGGTACGGCCGCCCGCGTGCGGTCGATCAGTTCCGCCAGGCCGACCAGCGAATAGTCCGTGGCGTCCCAGAGGTCGACCCGCACGCCGAACCGGCGTCCCAGTGCCAACTCCAGCTCGGCCGTCTCGATCGAGTCCAGCGCCAGATCCGCGCGCAGCCGGGTGTCCGCCGTGATCCCCTCGGTCTCGACGCCCAGCTCCTGCAGGACGTCCTGGAGAAGCGCGATGCTCATGCCCACCTCCTGGGTGTGTCGGCCCGCGGGACGGTTACAGCCGGGCCAGCGAGTCGGCGATGGTGCCGACCACCGTGTCCAGCACGTCCGGCGAGTGCGCGGTGCTGATGAACCACGGCTCCAGGGGGTTGGGGTGGAAGTACACGCCGCTCTCCTGGCACAGCAGCTGCAGCCGGCGGTGCGCGGCGAAGTCGATGAACGGGATGCCCGCGTCGTAGGTCAGCGCCTCACCCGGCTCCCGGGTGAGCAGCGCCACCGACATCACCGAGCCGGTACGCGCGATGCGCACCGGGCGGCCCGCCGCCGCGAAGGTCTCCGCCAGCCGCCGGTCGAGGTACCCGCTCGCGGCGTCGAGGGTGTCGTAGACGGAGGGGTCGGCGATCAGCTTGCTCAGCATGGCCACGATGGCGCTGACGGCGGCGTGGTTGCCGGCGTAGACGCCGGCGTGGAACGCCTCGTTGCGGGCGAGCGGCGCCATGATCTCCCGGCTGCCGCCGAACGCCGCGACCGGGAAACCGCCACCGAGCACCTTGGACACGATGGTCAGGTCCGGGCGGACGCCGAGCAGCTCCTGCGCGCCGCCGAGGGCCACCCGGTACCCGGTGATCACCTCGTCGAACACCAGCAGCCCGCCGCTGCGTGCGGTCAGGTCGGCGACCCGCTGCAGGAAGCCGGGCAGCGGCGGAACCAGGCCCGCGTTGCCGCAGATCGGCTCGACGATCACCGCGGCGATCTCGCCGCCGCGCGTCGCGAACAGCTCGTCGAGCGCCTCGAGGTCGTTCCAGGGCAGCTGAACGGTGTGTGCGAGCGCACCGGGGATCATGCCGGGTGCACCGGGTACGGCGGCCCGCGAGGCGGCGCCGTCGTTGGTGATCGCCGCCTTGCGGAGCACGGTCTCGCTCCACCCGTGGTAGTGGCCCTCGAACGTGACGACCAGGGCGCGGCCGGTGACGAACCGGGCCAGCCGCAGCGCGGAGGTGATCGCCTCGGTGCCGGAGTTGGCGAACCGCACCTGCTCGATCGTCGGTACCGTCGCGGCGATCAGCTCGCCGGCCTCGTGGTCCAGCCGGTGCGGAATGCCGGTCATGGCGCCCAGCATCAGGCGTTTCGCCACCGCACCGAGCACGTCCGGGTCGGCGTAGCCGAACAGGTGGGGGCCGTAGCCCATGTTGACGTCGATGAGCTCGTTCTCCTCGACGTCGACGATCCGGCAGCCCGCCGAGCGGTCCACCACCAGCGGCGTCTGGATGCCGAGGTTGCGCATGTTGCTGCTGCCCCCGCCGGCGACGACCCCTCGGGTCGCCTCGAGCAGCAGGGCGCTGGTGGTCGTGCGGGTGAGGTCGGGTGCCTGGGTCATCGGTCTTTCTCCTCTGGGCTGTCTGAGTCGGGGGTGCCTGAGATGGCGGTGGCCGGGTCAGGCCCCGCGGAGACGGTCACCGCCACGTAGGCGGGATCGGCTGGAATGGCGGAGAGGTCCGCCTCGAGCAGGACGACGCCGTCGCGGCGGCTCAGCTCGGAGAATCGGTTGAACTTGTACGAGACGAACATCATTCGGTTGCGGTCGGTGGGCACGAACTCGGCGAGCAAGCGCACGCCGGCGGCGGCCGCCGACCGCTTCAGGTGATTGATCACGATGGTTCCGACGCCCCGGGCCATGACCCGGCAGGACATCAGCAGCAGCTTGATGACCCATTCCCGCTCGCCCTTCTCGACGAGGGTCAGGCCGATCGTGCCGTACGGGCCGTACCGGTCCTCCAGGGTCGACGCGAGCAGCAGGTGGTCGTCGGAGGTGCGGAACGCGTCCAGTTCGGCGTACGAGTAGGTGTAGCCGGTGGTGTTGAGCTGATTGGTGCGCAGCGTGAGTTCCTCGGCGCGTTGCAGGTCGTCCTCGGCCGCCGGCAGGATCGAGAAGCGCATCCGCAGGCTCTCCAGGAACGCCTCCTGCACCCCGGTGAAGTCGGCCTCGGCGACCTTGCGCTCCTGGTCGGCGCGGTACATCTGGCGCCGGGCGCGGGAGTCGTCGGTGACGAACCTCGGGATGAACGCGTCCATGCCGGCCAGGTCGGCGACCTGGCGTGCGTCGAAGCAGGCGACCTCGGGCAGCGCGAAGGCCACCTCCTCCCGCTCGAACGGCTGGTCGTCGAGGAAGGCCAGCGAGTCGATGCCGATGTTGAGATCGGCGGCGATCCCCTTCACCGACGCCGACTTCGGCTCCCAGCCGATCCGCGGCGCGAGGAAGTACTCGGCCAGGCCGAACTCGGTGAGCTTGGCCATCGCGGCGTCGTGGTCGTTGCGGCTGGCGATCGAGTGGAGGATGCCGCGTTCGTCGAGTGCCTTGAGTGCGGCGACGGCCTCGGGGAACGGCTCGACGTCGTCGTTCTCCAGCAGGGTGCCCCGCCAGAGCGTGTTGTCGAGATCCCAGACGAGGCACTTCACGGTCCGCGGCCTGGGCGGCCCCGTGCCGCCCGCGTTGCTACTCATTTTCGCCCTTTCGCACGTGGATCACGCGGCGCCGGAGAGGAGCCGGGCGATCATCGACTGCTGTATCTGGGTGCTGCCCTCGATGAGCTCCATGACCTTCGCGTCGCGGAGCAGCCGCTGCGGCGACGAGTCGGGGCGGCAGCCGTTCGCGCCGTGTATCTGCACGGTGTCCGCCGCGGCCCGGAACGCTCCGGTCGAGGCGAAGTACTTGGCCATCCACACCGCGGCGACCGCGTTCGGGTCCCCGGCCTGGCGTAGCTCGCCGGCCTGCAGGCAGAGCAGCCGGGCCGCCGAGACGGTGGTCGCCATGTCGGTGAGCATTCGCTGGACCAGCTGGTGTTCGCCGATCGCGACGCCGAACTGGTGGCGCCGCCCGGCGTAGTCCAGGCTGGACTCCAGGCACGCCTGCGCCAGGCCGACGCAGCCCCACGCGACGCTGTACCGCCCGATGTCGAGCGCGTCGCCGGCCACCGCGATGAGCCCGAATCCGGGCCGGCCGAGCAGCGCCTCGCCCGGTACCCGGCAACCGTCGAAGCTCAGTTCGGCGATCATCGACGCCCGGGTGCCGAGCATGTCGTCGATGGGGCGCACGGTCAGGCCCGGTGTGTCCCGGTCGACCAGGAAGGCGCTGGCCTGGCCGCGCTGCCCGGCGAACACCAGGTACGCGTCCGCGGCCTGACCGTAGGTGATCCAGGTCTTGGTGCCGTCGAGGACGTAGTGCGTGCCGTCGCGTCGCGCGGTGGTGTCCAGCCCGGCCGCGTCGCTGCCGGCCTGCGGCTCGCTCAGCGCGAACGCGCCGACGCGCCGGCCGGCGGCGAGGTCGGGCAGCCAGCGTTCGCGCTGCGCGGTGCTGCCCCAGCGGGTGATCGCCCGGGTGACCATGCTGTGCACGGTGAGCACGCTGCGTGCCGAGGAGCAGCCGACGCCGATCGCCTCGTTGAGCAGGCCGAAGTCGGCCAGGCTGTACGCGCCGCCGCCGTACGCGGTGCCGACCATCGCGCCGAGGTAGCCGGCCCGGCCCATCTCGGTGATCAGCGTGCGTGGCAGCCTCCCGGCCCGGTCCCACTCGTTGGCGAAGGGTGCTATCTCGGCCTCGGTGAACCGGCGATACTCCTGCAGGGTCTTGGCCTGTACCTCGGTCAGCGACAGGACGCCCGGCGGGTGCTGGTCCATCTATGCCCCGACCGATACGGCCTGCTTGTCGGCCACCAGAGCGACGATCGCGTTGATCGACCGGAAGTTCTCGAACTCGAGGTCCTCGTCCTCGAGCGTGATGGAGAATTCCCGCTCCACCATGACGATCAACTGCATGACGAAGAGCGAGTTGGCGTAACCGGAGGCGAAGATGTCCTCCTCGTCGGCGAATTCGTGGTTCTTGATGTAGGTGCCCAGGAAATCCCGGACCGTCGACGCGACCGTTGACATCGGGTCTGATTCCTTTCCCACTGGTCGTTGGTGTTGCGGATTTGCTACCGGTAGTCGTAGAAGCCCCGGCCGCTCTTGCGGCCGTGCAGGCCGGCATCGACCAGCTGCGTCAGGAGCGGGCAGGGCCGGTACTTGCTGTCGCCGAAGCTGTCGTGCAGGCCCTCGATCGACAGCAGAATGGTGTCGAGCCCGATGAGGTCGGCCGTCTCCAGCGGACCCATGGTGTGCCCGAAGCAGCCCTTGAAGATCCGGTCCACCTCGGTCGCGTCGGCCACCCGCTCCTGCACCAGGAATGCGGCCTCGTTGATGGTCAGCATCAGCACGCGGTTGCTCACGAAGCCGGGGGAGTCGGCGACCACGACCCCTTCCTTGCCGATCGCGGCGAGCAGGCCGAGCATGGCCTGCACCGTCTCGTCCGAGGTGTGGTAGCCCTTGATCACCTCGACCATCGGCTTGAGTGACACCGGATTCATGAAGTGCGCGCCGATGACCCGGTCCGGGCGCCCGGTGACGCCGCCGACCCGGGTGATGGGAATGACCGAGGTGTTGACCGCGAAGATCACGTCCGGCTTGCACAGGGAGTCGAGCGCCTCGAACACCGGGCGCTTGATGCTCCAGTCCTCGGTGACGTTCTCGATGACGAAGTCGACGCCGGCGACATCCGCGAGGTCGGTGGTGAAGGTGATCCGGTCGAGGATCGCGGCGCGGTCCAGGACGACCGTCGCGGCCTTCCCGGATCGCATGAGCTGCATCCGCTGGAAGCGCAGGCCTTGCTCGATGGCGTGGCGGGCCCGGTCGAGCGCCTCGGCGGTGGTGTCCACCGCGACGACGTCCATTCCGGACTGGGCAAGCACGAGCGCGACCTCGCTGCCCATCACGCCCGTGCCGATGACGCCGACGGTTCGTACTTCGCTGTTCGACATGGTTCCTTCCCAAAGGGGTATCGGCGGTGTGTCCCGCGTGGTCACCGGCGGGTGGCGCTGATGGCGCTCGCGAGGTCGGCGACCGTCGGCGCGTCGAAGATCGCGCCGACCGGAAGATCCACCGCGAAGGCCTCCCGCAGCCGCGGCAGCAGCTGCAGGCCGAGCAGCGAATGCCCGCCGAGCTCGAAGAAGTGATCGTGTACGCCGACCTTCTCCACACCGAGCAGCTCCTGCCACAGCTCGGCGAGCCGCTGCTCGACGCCGTCGCGCGGCGCCTCGTACGGGGTGAGCAGGTCGGGCCGGGGGTGTGCCGGCCCGCTCGGCGCGGCGCCGGCCGGCTCGCCGCCGGTCGTCCGGGCCTGGGCGACCTGGTCCAGCACGTACGGCAGCGGCCGCGTGCTGACCAGCACCTGGGGCGCCAGGCCCGAGGCGAGGATCCGGCCCAGCGCGTCGACGCCCTCCGCCGCGGACATGCCGTGGTCGAGCGCCGCGGCCAGGAACCCGGCGGCCGGTGCGTCCTGCTCCGCCGGCCCGCCGTCGTGTACCGGCGGGTGATCGTAGAGCGTGGTCTTGCCGGCGCTCAACGACTGCGCCGCGGTGAGCCGGTCGTCCAGGTCGTGCACGCGCTTGAGCACGAACCGCTCGGCCCGGACGAGCTCGTTGCCCGCCAGATCGGTGATGGTGACGTCGGAGGTGACGGTCTCCTTGCCGGCCTGATCGTCGTCGCGGTACCGCTGGTGGCTGTAGACCTCCGCGGCGAGCGGGGCGAACATCCGGATCCGCCCGTACGAGATCGGGATCCGGAACTCCTTGGCGTGGTGCACCCCGACGAACGCCGTCGCGATGTCCATCAGCGCCGGGTGCAGCGGAAGCTCGTCCACCTCGGCGGAGAACTGCGGTGGCAGCCCGAGCCGGGCCAGGAATTCGCCGTCGCCGACGTACATCTGCCGCAGGCACTGCGACCGGGCACCGAAGCCCATCGGGCCGTCGGTCTCCGGCCGGCCGATGTCGCGCAGCCCGGCGGCCTCGATCAGCGGGCCGATCGCCAGCCGGCGCGGCCTCTCGTCCTCCAGCAGGGCGACCCGGCCGGACGAGTGCAGCTGCCACCGTTCCGGCGCGCCGTCCCCGTCGTGCGGGTGGCCGCTGACGACCGCGAAGCCGGCGCCGTCGCCGTCGTGCTCCAGCACGACGCGGACCTCCTTGCGGCCCCGCTCCGGCACCACGATCGGGGTGTAGAAAGTGACCTCGGTCAGCTCGACGGCGGCGCCGTCGCGCCCGGCGTCGTCGGTGAACGCCGCGCGGACCAGCTCCAGGTGCCCGACGCCGGGCACCACCGCGCGGCCGAGCATGCGGTGTTCGTCGACGAGCCAGGAGTCGGCGGCGTCGAAGTGGCTGACGTACACCGAGTGCCGCTCGTCGATGCCGGGCAGCCGCCGCTCGAGGAACGGGTGCCGCACCTCGCGCGGTGCGTGCTGCCCGCCGGGTTCGGTCCCGCCGCCGATGGTCCGGGCCGCCATGCCGACGCCCTGCCAGGCATCCCAGTTGATCGAGACGATCGCCGGCCGGCCCGCCGCCTCGTCGGCCTGCGCCAGCGCGTCCAGGAACGAGTTGGCGGCGCAGTAGTCGACCTGGCCGACCGCGCCGGTGACCGCGATGCCGGAGGAGCAGTAGGCGAGGAAGTCCAGCGGGAGTGTCGCGCAGGCGCTTCGCAGCGCCAGCGCCCCGCCGACCTTGGGCGCCAGCACCGAGGCCGCGGAGGTGCCGTCCTTGAGCTGGATCAGGCCGCCACCGGGTACCCCGGCGGCGTGCACGACCCCGTGTACGGCACCGAACCGCTCGACGGCTTCCCGCACCACCGCGCCGATCCGGTCGGCGTCGGTGACGTCCGCGGCGGCGACCAGGACGGTGGCGCCGGCGGCCTCCAGCCGTTGCACGGCGCGGATCCGTTCGGCGGTCGCGTCGCTCGAGGGGTGCTCCCGTGTCCATCGTGGCCATTCGGCGCGGTCGGGGAGACCGGTGCGGGCGACCAGCACCAGGTTCGCCTGTACCGTCTCGGCCAGGTACCCGGCCAGCGAAAGCCCGATGCCGCCGAGCCCGCCGGTGATCAGGTAGGTGCCGCCGGTCCGGAACCGCCGCGGGCCCGCCTGCTCCGTCAACCGGACCGGCAGGAAGTCCTGCCGCAGGTGCAGCCGGCCGCGGATCGCGGTGACCTCGACGCCGGTTCGATCGGTGACCGCCGTGTCCAGCTCGCGCAGCAGCCGCTCGGTCAGCGCCGCCCGGTCGCCGCCCGGCGCGGGCCGGGCCAGGTCGACGCTGCGGCAGGTGACCGACGGGTTCTCCAGCGGCCAGACCCGGCACGGGCCGAGGGCCAGCGCCTTGGCCGGCTGGACCCGGTCGCCGTCCGCCAGGTGGTGCAGCTCGCTGGAGACGATGTGGACCTCCACCGGCGCCGGGAAGGACTCCCGGCCGACCGCCCGCGCCAGCGCCAGCAGGCTGTCGAAGCCGTCGCGGGTCTGGCCGGCGACCGTCGCCGGGTCGGCCGGGTCGGCGGTGCCCGCGGTGACCAGCCACAGGTGCGCGATCCGGGTGGGCAGCCCGCCGCCCGCCCTGCCGCGGCGCAGCAGCTCGACGTAGTCCGCGTCGCTGCCCGGGTCGATGCGGTAGGAGCCGTCGGCCTCCGCGGCGAACGTCTCACCGCGCCGGACCACCGTCACGGCGTCGCCGCGTCCGGTAAGCCGGGCCACGAGCGAGTCCGCGACGCCGCACTCGTCGGCGAAGACGAGCCACCGCGCGGGTCCGCCGGGCGTCGTCTCCCGGGGCTCCGGCGCCCGGGTCTGCCACCGCGGGGTGGCGAACCAGTCGGCGAGCTCGCGCCGCTCGCCGGCCTCCGGCGCGGTTGCGGTGCCCGCCGGTGCGGCCGGCGCGGAACGCTCGGGGCCGGGCCAGTACCGGCGGCGCCTGAACGGGTAGGTCGGCAGCGCCACCCTGCGGCCCCGCGGCGCGATGCCGTCCCAGTCGACGTCGACGCCGCACAGCCACAGCTTGCCCGTGGTGTCCGCGACGGTCTCGGAGTCGGAGCCGCCCTCGTGCTGGCCGGGAAGGGAGCCGAGCACCAGCGGGTGCGCGTCGCGGGGGCGGCTGACCTGCGCCATCGCGCCCAGCGAGCGCCCTACCCCGACCTCGAGAAGGAGCCGGCCGCCCTGGTCCCAGAGCCTGCGCACGCCGTCGGCGAACCGGACGGCCGCGCGCAGGTGCCGCCCGTAGTACGCGGGGTCGGTCGCCTCGGCGTCGGTGATCCAGTCGCCGGTGACGTTGGACAGGTAGGGGATGGCCGGTGGTCGCCGTTCGACGATTCCGACGAGCTCGGTGAACTCGGCGACCAGCGGGTCCATCATGCTGGAGTGGAACGCGTGCGTGGTCCGCAGTCGACGGGACATGGCGCCGGCGCCGGCGAGGCGCTCCTCGAACGCGGCCATCGCGGGCTCCGGCCCGGCGACCACACACATGTCCGGACCGTTCACGGCGGCCAGCGACAGGTCGGCGCCGAGCAGGTCGAGCACCGCCGGCTCGGGCAGCTGCACGCCCAGCATCGCGCCGCCCGGCAGGGCGTCGATGAGGCTCGCCCGCGCGGCCGCCAGGACCAGCGCGTCGCGGAGCGTGAACACCCCCGCGAGGGTGGCGGCGACGTACTCGCCGAGGCTGTAACCGATCAGGGCGTCGGGGCGGACGCCGCGGGAGAGCCACAGCTGGGCGAGCGCGTACTCGACGGCGAACATCGCGGGCTGGGCGTGCCGGGTCTGGTCCAGCGAGGACCGTTCCCGCTGCTGCGGGCCGCGGCCGAGCATCGCGCGCAGGTCCGGCCTGCCCGTCGAGGCGCGCGCGGTCCCGTCCGCCGGGAACAGCACCGGTCGCACGTCCACACCGGCGTCGTCCCGCAGGATCGTCAGGCACCGGTCCAGTTCGCGCCGGTACACCGGTTCGGTGTCGTACAGCTCCCGGCTCATGTTCTCGTGCTGTTCGCCCAGCCCCGGGAGCAGGAACGCGACCCGCGGCGCGGTGCCGGTCGCGGTCCGGGTCAGGACCCGGTGCGCGGAGCGGGTGCGCAACGCCTCGACGGCGTCGTCGCGGTCCCGGGTGACCAGCACCCGGCGGTGCGCGAAGGCGTGCCGCCCGGACTGCAGGGTCCGGGCGACGTCCGCGAGGGCGAGCCCGGGGTGTCCGGCGAGGTGGTCGGCCAGCCGGTCGCAGGCCGGGTCGAGCGCCGCCGCGTCGTTGGCCGACAGCGGCAGGATGTGTACGGCGCCCGCCGGTCCGTCCGCTGCCGGCCGGGGCGCCTCCTCGATGACCATGTGTACGCCCGTGCCGCCCAGGCCGAACGAGTTGACCCCGGCCCGCCGTGGCCCGGCGCCGTCCTCCCAGCCGGTGAGCTCGGTGTTCACCCGGAACGGCGAGGAGGCGAAGTCGATACGCGGGTTGGGCGTGGTGAAGTGCAGGCTGGGCGGGATCTGCCGGTGCTGGAGGGTGAGGATCGCCTTGATCAGCCCGGCGATGCCGGCCGCGGCGTGGGTGTGCCCGATGTTGGACTTGACGGAGCCGATCGCGCAGGTGCCGCCGCTCCAGCCGGTCGCCTGGAAGGCCCGGGTGAGGGCGTCGACCTCGATCCGGTCGCCGAGCGGCGTGCCGCTGCCGTGCGTCTCCACGTACCCGATGCTGTCCGGCGCGACCCGGGCGTTCTCCAGCGCCGTTCGGATGATGCGGGCCTGCCCGGCCACGCCCGGCGCCGAGAAGCCGACCCGCTCGGCGCCGTCGTTGCCGACCGCCGAGCCCTTGATGACGGCGCGGATCGGATCGCCGTCCGCGAGGGCGTCGGAGAGTCGCTTGAGGACGATCAGGCCGGCACCCTCCCCGATCACGGTGCCCTGCGCGCCGGCGTCGAAGGCCCGGCAGTGCCCGTCGGGCGAGTAGATGCCGCCCTCGTGGAACTGGTACCCGGGGTACTGGCCGGAGCGGATGGTGACGCCGCCGGCGAGCGCCAGGTCGCAGGACCCGGCCCGCAGCGACTCGGTCGCGAGGTGCACCGCGACCAGCGCGGTGGAGCAGGCGGTCTGCACCGAGACGGACGGCCCGGTGAGGTTCAGCTTGAACGAGATGCGGGTCGCCAAATAGTCGGCGTCGTTGGACACCCCGGCCAGGAAATGCTCGGAGGGTCCGGACGCCGGCCCCAGCAGCCGCAGATAATCGTTCTTGTATGAACCGGCGAATACGCCCACCCGGCCGGGGACGTTTCTGGGATCGTATCCGCCGTCCTCCAGTGCCTCCCATGCGCACTCGAGCATGACCCGGTGCTGCGGGTCCATCAGCGTCGCCTCTTTGGGGTTGACGCCGAAGAGACGCGCATCGAATTCGTCGGAGTCGGCGATGACGCCGGCGGCCGGCACATAGTGCGGATCGCGTACGACGCTTTCCGGCACGCCGGCCGCCGCCAGCTCTTCGTCGGAGAATACGGTTACCGTTTCGGTGCCCGATCGGAGTAGCTGCCAGAACTCGGCTACGTTCGTTGCCTCGGGGAAGCGGCAGCCGATACCGACAACCGCGATTTCCTGTGGGCCGACTTGGTGTGACACGGGAAGCTGGCACCTCCGATTGCGCCGTCGTGACCAGCCAAAGGGTCACGGAAGCTGTTGATGCTCATGGATTCGACACCCGTCTTCCGGCAAGCGCGCGGGCGGGAGTGAACGCGAGTGGTCCGCGATTGTGCGGCGGATTTGAATCTGCACCGTGGTGGCCTGGAATCGTGCCTGGCCGGGGTTTCGCGGTGCGGTCGGGTATCGCGGCAACGATGATGTGCCGGTCCCGTGCAATGGGCACAGTGGTGCCGCCCCGAAAGCGTGACACGTTCGGGTGGTTGTCGTCAACGGCGTTGTGGAAATCTGTCGGGTTTCTTTCGGGCCTGCGCCACGTCACACCTTCCCGAGCTGCGGTCGGTCGTCTATTCGGCTGCGGCGATCAGCCATTCGGATGAATTTGGAAGGTGGTTGGCGGCATGATAAAGGCCCGCACCTCGAGGAGGTGCGGGCCTTTATCGCCTCAGTTTGACGAATGCGTTGTGTGCGCCGGCGGTGGCTTCGCGGAAGCGATGGTGAAGACCTCGTCCAGGTCGTACTCCGCCCGGCCCGGGCGGCCGTACCGGCGGATCCTGCCGCGGCTCGCCCACTTCCGGACCGTCGCCGCCGGGACCCCGGCGGCCAACGCGGCGACCTCGGTCGGCACCAGCCGGCGGCGCGGGAGCGCGCCGCTCACGGCGCGCTCCCGACCCACCGCCGGTCGCGCCCGGTCCCGCCCGGCGCGACCGGTGCCGCGGCGTGGTGCATGCGGCGGCTCAGCGACAGCCATTCGTGCGGCTGCCAGACGTGCCCCGCGGCGCAGCTCACCCGGTTGCCGGGCGAGTTGTCGGGCCGCAGGTAGACGGTGCTCGTGCAGCCGGGCCGCTCGCAGGTGCCGAGCAGCCGCGGCTGCGCCGATCCATGGTCGATGACCCGGCGGGCGGTGGCGGCCAGCTCCAGCACCTCGGCGGCGAAGTCACCGGCGGCCGGGTGGCCGGCCAGCCAGGTCAGGTGCCGGTCGAGGGTCCTGGCCAGGCCCGTCACGGTGCGGTTCTCCGGCCCGGGCACCCGGAGGTCCTCGATGACCAGCGTGCACCACGAGGAGAGCACGTCCAGGATGTCCGTGCGGATCCGCACGGCGTCGTCGTTCAGCGCGATGCCCACGCTTCTGGTCGAGGTGACCCGCTCCACCAGGCCCCGCCGGCTGCCGACCAGCCGGCCCTCGCAGTCGAGGTACAACTCCGGAAGGCGACGCAGTTCCTGGTGCACCGCCCGGCGGCACCCGACGCACAGCCTGCTGCCCGGTGAGACGGTGTGTGAACAGTTCGGTGCTTCGCACGGCATGGTGGGGTGCCCCTCGTCATGGGTCCGCGGCTGATGCGACACAACCCGCGTCGCTGCCACCATGACAGTGCCGTGCGGTGCTTCTCGCTCACTTCTGAACCGCTATCCGGTGCCGGAAAGCCCGTCGACGGGGTTCGGCGCGCGGTCGGAACCGGTGCCCGGCGACGCGGGAAGCTCGTCGCGGAGCAGCCCGTAGATCACCATGTCGCGCCAGACGCCGTGCCGGAAGCGGACGTCGCGGAGCAGGCCCTCGCGGCGGAACCCGATGCGCTCGAGAACCTTCTGCTCGGCGATGTTCTCCGCGTCGGTCTGCGCCTCCAGCCGGCGGGCGAAGGTGTAGGCGAACAGGTGCCGTACCAGCAGCCGCTGCCCCGCCGTCCCGAAGCCGCGGCCGCGATGTTCGGGGAGCAGGGCCATGCCGATCTCGTAGCAACCGCCGGCCGGCCCGCCCCGGTCCTTCGCCTCCCAGCTGGCGATTCCGATCACGGTGCCGTCCGGCAGGGCGACCGCGAGCGCGCTGGAGTCCGCGCCGACGTATCCGTCGGCCTCCCAGCGGCGGCGCCGCGCGCGCACGTCCTGGAACCCCGCCCACTCGAAGGGCCCGATCGCGTCCTGATCGATGCAGATGCGATCGAGAAAGGGGAGATCCTCCTCTTTGAACACCCGGAGGGTGATCTGGTCATCCACTGGGCACCTCGTGTTCCGCAGCCGTCGGCCCGGGCCGGTCCTGCCCAGCACGCTAGCGCATGGTCCCGGCGGGTATGGCCAACGCGATGGCGATCGACTCGTCGAGGAACAACAGACCCCTGCGGTGGAACTCCGCGAACGCCTCCAGTACGGCCTCAACGGGCAGGCGCCGGCCGAGCTTCTCGCGCACGGCCGCCGCGCTGACCGGCCGCTCGCTGCAGGCTAGATAGATCTCCGCGAGGTCACCCTCGAAGGTGTACGTTCCCTCCGAGCCTTGGTGCCGGCCGTCGTAGATCTGGACGAAGCCGGGTGAGGCCCAGTACTTCAGCACCGGACGGTGGTCGCCCTTCCATGCCTCCTGCCACCTGTGCACCGCCTGCTGGAGGTCGTCATACGCGCTGTCCGGCAGCGCGTCGGACAGCGTGTAATCGAAGAAGTAGGCGATCCGGGGCAGGTCGACGGAGTCCGGATAGATGTAGCCGTAGCTGGCCTCCGGGGTGCGCTCGCGCACACCGAACGCCTCAGAGTCGGTGTACAGCGGGCTGAAGCGCTCCAGCCAGACCCGCCCGGCGCTGGCCGGGGGCCGCAGATGCACCAGGTGGCCGAACGCGGCCGCCTGCTGCGCGTAGTCCTCCAGGGTCTCGCCGGGGAATCCCCAGAGGACGTTCCAGCCCACGTCGATCTTGTAGTAGGCCGCCCAGCGCAGCAGGTTGACGTTCTGGGCCGCCCGCACGCCCTTGCGCATCAGCCGCAGCACGTGAGAGCTCATCGACTCGAGGCCGGGCTGGATGCTGGTGACGCCGCCCTGGGCGAGGAGCCTGAGCTGCGCCCGGGTCAGGTTGGACTTGACCTCGTAGAAGATCTGGTAGTCCGCCTCGCTCGCGACGAGCTGGGGGAACAGCTCGGTCACGTAGCGCATGTCCAGGATGTTGTCCACGGCCTCGAAGCGGAAACTGCGGTAGCGGCGCGCCTGCTCGGCCAGCTCGTCGAGCACGCGCCGGGGAGACTTCGAGCGGAACTCCATGGTCAGCCCGTTGAGGCCGCAGAACGTGCAGTGGTGTTTCGCGCCCCACCAGCAGCCGCGGGCCGACTCGAACGGAATCCGCACCTCCCGGTGCCCGACGCGCTCCAGCAGGCCCAGGTCCTCGGCGCGCTGGAAGTACTCGGAGTAGTCGGGTGTCGGCAGGTCGTCCAGGCGGTCCAGCGGCGCGCGCGGCGGCGTGGCGACGACCGTTCCGTCCACCCGGCCGATCACCCCGGGAACGACGACCGGGTCGGTTCCGGCGGCCAGCGCGCACATCAGCTCGGGCAGGGCGCTGTCCGCCTCGCCGGTCACGGCGAGGTCGATGCAGTCCACCGAGCGCACCAGCTCGGGGCCCATCTCGCCGTCGAAGTTGGCGCCGCCGAACAGGGTGACGATGTCCGGGAAGCTCTCCTTCAGCCGTCGGGCCAGGGCGAACGACGCCGTGTTCTGCTGGTGGGTCGAGGTGAAGCCGACCACCCGGACCGATGACCAGTCGAACGACGACAGCAGGGCGTCCAGATAGTTCGGCACGTCGTGGTGCCGGATCTTCAGCAGCTCCTCGCGCCACCCCGGCGACTGTTCCGCCAGGTAGCCGAGCTGGTCCGCGAGGTCGTCGAGGAGGCGGGAGTCCCGGTCGGGCGCGGCGTCGCCGAAGGCCGCGAGGGAGAACAGCCATTCCGCGACCATCGGGCCGCGCTGCTCGCACAGCCGGTTGTACCGGTCGGCCCCGATCAGGTGCGCGAAGTCGAGATTCGCGTGCAGGGTGCGTACGGGAAAGTGGTGTGCCTTGAGGATCGAGCTGAGCAACCCGAGCTGGATCGACGGCCGATCGGCCGCCATGAAGGGCATCGACACGATGACTGTCGGCCACGCGGCCCGCTGTTCGCGGGAGGCGGACCCCAGGTGCCCGCGGCCGGCGGCCGCGGGCACCTGGACGATCGGCAGAGCGGAGCCGGGCATCCGTCAGTCCTGCGGCGACTCATGTCGGCCGGGTGAGGAATCCGGCGGTCGGATGATGACGCCCGCGACAGCGACGGCCTGCGTGCTGATGGCGCCCGGGGTGAACGCCTCGCTGAACTGCTCGGCGAAGTACGGCACCGCGGCGGCGGGCTCGGTCACCGCGGCGGAAACGCCCGCCGGGGCGGCCTCGGCGGCCGCCGCCGGGTGCGCCGCGATCGCGGTACTCAGGATGGCGCCGCCCGCGAGGCCGCCCAACAGGACTCTCGCTCCCTTGGCGAGTGCCCCGGACCCGGTGTCATTACCGGACATCGTCAGTTCTCCTTGAATTAGGCATGGCTGAATGGTCGATACCGAGCCGCGACGTCACCGATGAATCGCGCGCATCGATAGGTGAGTTGGCGTCATCACATCGACCAGCATCAACGTACGCAATGCCCGGCGGGAGGACACCAGCCGTTTGGTCGAGATTGTGGTGATCTTCCGGCCGCGAGGGGCCCTCGGCGGAGCGGCCGAGTTCGTGGAGGATCGTACGAGCCTGACGCCAGGCGGAACGTGCCGCCTCGGCGTCGTCCGCGGCGGCGTGCACGTCGCCGAGGCGTTGCAGGGTGGTGGCCACCTCGTACCGGTCACCGGCGTCGCGCCACAGCGTGAGGGCGCGCCGGTAGCAGGCGATCGCCTCCTGGTGCTGCCCGAGCTGGTGGTGTGCGTAGCCGAGGCTGTCCCAGGTGTCCACCTGACTGGTCAGGTCGGCGAAGTTGCGGTGCAGCTCCAGGGACTGATGGCAGTAGGCGATCGCCTCCTCGTGGAAGCCCAGCCGGCTGTGGTAGCAGCCGACCCAGTTCAGCGCGTCGGCCTCGGAGATCCGGTCGCCGGACAGCCGGGCCACGGCGAGAGCCTCCTGGGCGTGCTCCAGCGCCTGCTGGAATTCGCCCTGCCGTTCCGCGAGCCGGCCGAGGTCGAGATGGATGAGCGTCTGCCCCGGCTGGTCGCCGAGTTCCTCGAAGAGCGCCAGGGCCTGCCGTGCGTGGCGGGCCGCCTGATCGAGGCGGCCCTGTTGCCGGTAGGCGACGGTCAGCAGGCGATGGGCCAGCGCCTGGCCCGGCCGGTCGCCGAGCCGTTGGAAGGCCTCCAGCGCGATCCGCTGGCTCGACGCCCAGTCGTTCCAGTGTGCCTGGTAGTTGAGGAAGGCCGTGAACGTCTGCGCGAGCTTGCTGGCGTGTGCGTTGAAGCCGGCCGCGAGGGCCTTGTCGATCGCCGCGAGCAGCACCGCGTGCTCGCTGGTGAACCAGGCCAGTGCCGCATCGGCGTCGGGCAGCTCGGTGATGGTGGCCCCGCCGTCGATGGGCTCGATCGAGATCCGGTGCCGGTACGGGTAGAGCCGCCGGTCGGCCGCGTGCGTCGTGTGGAGATAGTGGTCGAGGACCCGGCGCAGCGCGGCCTGCCGCTCGTCCTGCGACTCGACCTCCATGACCTGCTCGGCGGCGTAGGCGCGCAGCAGGTCATGGAAGGCGAACCGGCCCAGGGCGTGCTCTGCGAGCAGGTTGGCGCCGGACAGCTCGATCAGCATCCGGCGTGCCGTGCTCACCGGGAGGGCGGCCAGGCTGGCCGCGGCCGCCGCGGTGACGTCGGGCCCGGGATGCAGCCCGAGCAGCCGGAACAGCCGGGCCGCGTCCTCGCTGAGGATGTGGTACGACCAGGAGAGCACCGCGCGGGCGTCGGTGGCCGGGTTCTCGCCCATGAACGCGTCCAGGCCGCTGCGTGCCTGGCGGAGTTCCCCGGCGAGCAGGGCCAGGGTGAACTGGCGGTGCGCGGCGGCCCGGGCCGCCACGATGGCCAGCGCCAGCGGCAGCCGGGCACACGCGGCGATGATCTCGTCGACGGCCTGCGGTTCGGCGGCGACCCGGTCCTCGCCGATGCGGTTGGCCAGCAGCTGCCGCGCCTCGGGCGCGGAAAGCAGGTCGACCGTCATCGAGACGGCCCCGGCGGCGACCAGGCCCGACAGCCGGTTGCGGCTGGTCACGATGACCAGGCAGGTGGGTGAGCCGGGCAGCAGGTGGTTCACCTGGTCGGTGTCGCGGGCGTTGTCCAG